>JAYTDO010000228.1:0-4071 GCA_043735935.1 Chthoniobacteraceae bacterium | reverse complement strand
TCGAAGCACGGCCCGTGGAGAATGATGCCGGCGAGCAGCAGCGGCATCACCACGCCGCCCGCGCCAAAAGCAAAGCACACGTAGCGCAACGTCCAGCAGAGCATCCCGAGCAGAAGCATCTTTTTCACGCCGAGCCGGGCGAACATCAGCGGGAAGAGGAACATGAAAATCACTTCCGACATTTGCCCGAAAGTCATCTTGAACCCGACCTCCTGAACCCCGATCTCCCCGAGGAACAGCCCGGCGCCCGAGTAATAAAATGCGAGCGGGATGCACACCAGGAATGACCCGAGCGCGAAGATGAAAAACGACCGGTCCTTCATCAACTGCAACGCATCGAGTCCGAGAATGGCGCCGATGCTGACCGGTTCACCCTTCGCGCGCGGGGGCACATTCGGCAGGAAAAAGAAGCTGTAAACACCGAGCGCGATCGCGACATACGCGCCGTATTGAAACTGCGTCGGCGTCGGTTCGAGGCCGAGCTTGCCGACCATCAACCCCGCCGCGATCCAGCCGAACGTGCCGAGCACGCGGATGCTGCCGAAGTGTTTCGCCGAATTATCCATCTGCGAAAATGCGACCGCATTCACCAGCGCCAGCGTGGGCATGTAACAAAGCGTGTGCGCTAGGAGCAGCGGGTAAAACGCCTTAAATGTCGTCTGTTGCGAAGCGAGATAAAGCAGCACTCCGCCGAGCACATGCAGAAAGCCGAGTACCCGCTGGGCCGAAAAGAACCGGTCGCAAATCATTCCCACAAAGAATGGCGAGATGATCGCCGCGATCGACGTCGTGGCGAAAGCCTGCCCGATGGCGACGTTGCTGAAGCCGGACTCCGCGCCGAGCTTCGACATCCAGATTCCCATCGTCGCGCCCCAACTTCCCCAAATGAAAAACTGGAAGAAAAAGAGGATCGAGATTCGGAGGCGTGCGGAGGGATTCATGGCGGGGAGGTTGTAGGGACACCCGCGCCGGCCCGCAAGCACGCGGGATCGATTTTCGTCACTTTCGTTAAGCCATCCCCTCGCAGCGACTCAGGCGAGGATGCCCTTCACCAGCTTCCCGTGGACGTCCGTCAGCCGAAAATCGCGACCTTGGAACTTGTAAACGAACCGCTCGTGATCGATGCCGAGAAGGTGAAGCAACGTGGCGTTGAGGTCGTGCACATGCACTGGGTTTTCGATGACGTTGTAGCAGTAATCGTCCGTCTCGCCGAAGACCAAACCGCCCTTCACCCCGCCGCCCGCGAGCCACGTGGTGAAGCACCGCGGGTGATGATCGCGCCCGTAGCCCGCGTTCTCGATCGATCCCTGGACGTAAACGGTCCGCCCAAACTCCCCTCCCCATACGATCAGCGTGTCGTCGAGTAGCCCGCGCTGTTTCAGATCCGTGACGAGCGCCGCGCTGGCCTGATCGACGTCCCGGCATTGTTTCGGGAGCTTCTCGTTCAGGCTCCCGTGCTGATCCCATCCGCGATGGTAAAGCTGCACGAAGCGCACTCCCCGCTCGCTCAGTCGCCGGGCGAGCAGCGCATTCGCCGCGAACGTCCCCGGCTTGCGCGCGTCCTCGCCATAAAGCGCAAAGGTGCTCTCGGGCTCCTTGCTGATGTCCATCAAGTCCGGCACCGACGCCTGCATCCGGTAGGCCATTTCATATTGTTGAATGCGCGTATCGATCTCGGGATCGCCCATCTGCTGCGCCGCCGACCGGTTGATTTCATCAAGGGCATCGAGCATTTCGCGACGCGCGCCGCGGTCGATGCCGGGCGGATTTTTGAGATACAAAACCGCGTCGCCCTGGCTGCGAAACTTCACGCCCTGATGCGACGGCGGCAAAAACCCGGTGCCCCACAGGCGCGAAAACAACGGCTGATCGTTCAGCTCTCCCGTGCCTTGCGAGATGAGCACGATGAACGCGGGCAAATCCTGATTCTCGCTCCCGATGCCGTAGCTGAGCCACGCGCCGAGGCTCGGCCGGCCCGGTTGCTCGCTGCCCGTTTGGATGAACGTCATCGCCGGATCGTGGTTGATCGCTTCGGTGTGCATCGAACGGATGAAACAGACGTCGTCCACGACCTTTGAAGTATGTGGAAGCAGTTCGCTCAACCACGTCCCGGATTTGCCGCTTTGCGAAAAAGCGAACTTCGTCGCCGCGACCGGGAATTTCGACTGTCCGGCCGTCATCCCCGTGATGCGCTGTCCCTGGCGGATCGACGCCGGCAATTCCTGTCCGTGGAACTCCTTCATCTTCGGCTTGTAGTCGAAAAGATCGATGTGCGACGGCGCGCCGGATTGGTGAAGATAGATCACCCGCTTCGCCTTCGGCGCGTGATGCAGCGCCTTGAGCACCCCGTGTGTCGCCAGTCGCGGATCGGCGGCCTGCGTCACCGCCGCGACGAGATCGCGATCCAGCAGCGAGCCGAGGGCGGCAACGCCGATCCCAGTGGCCGCGCGCCCGAAGAACTGCCGCCGCGTCTGTGTTTGAGCGAAATAATGATCGAGTTGGTTCATGGCTTAACCTTTCGTGATGCTCTCATCGAGATTGAGGATCGTGCTCGCCACCATCGTCCACGCCGCGAGTTCCGCCGCATCGAGCTTTGCATCGCGCGGCGATTCCCCCACGGCGAGCAGCGCGCCCGCCTGCTCCGGCGCGCCCGCGAATCGCCCTCGTTGCTTTTCATAAAGTTGCACGAGCGCCTTCGTCTCGTTTTCCGACGGCATCCTCGCGGTCGCCAGCCGAAACGCGAACGCCACCCGCGACGCCGGCGCGGACTGCGCCTCGCGCATCATGCGCTCGCCGAGCTTCCGCGCGGCCTCGACGTACGTCGGATCGTTCATCGTCACGAGCGCCTGCAAAGGAGTATTGGTGCGGTCGCGACTCACCAGGCACTTCTCGCGATCCGGCGCGTCGAATGTCGTGAGCGAAGGCGGCGGCGACGTGCGTTTCCAGAAGGTGTACATCGACCGCCGGTAGAGACTCTCGCCGTGGTCCTGCACAAACTTCTGTGCGGAAAACTTGTCGCTGTCCGTTCGCGATGAGAGCTCCTCCCACAGCCCCGGCGGTTGATAGGGACGCACGCTCGGCCCTCCGATTTTCTCCACGAGCAAACCGCTCACAAACAGCGCGCTGTCGCGAATCTCCTCCGCCCCAAGCCGGAAGCGCGGCCCGCGCGCATACAACCGGTTTTCCGGATCGTGCTCGCGAAGTTCCGGCGTGACCCGCGACGTTTGCCGATACGTGGCCGAGGTCACGATCAGCTTCATCAGGTGCTTCACATCCCACCCGGACCCCGTGAACTCCGTCGCCAGCCAGTCGAGCAAATCCGGGTGGCTCGGCCACTCCGCCTGAGATCCGAAATCCTGTGCGGTCTTCACGATGCCCGTGCCCATCACCATCTGCCAAAAACGATTCACCGTGACTCGCGCGACCAGCGGGTGCTGCGGATCAACCAGCCATCGCGCGAGACCGAGCCGGTTCCGCGGAGCGTCCGCCGCCAGCGGAGGAAGACTCGACGGGACGCCGGGTTCGATCTTTTCGCCGCGCTGATCGTATTGCCCACGGATCAGCACAAAGCTCTCGCGCGGCCTCGGCGCCTGCTCCATCACCATCACGCTCGGCATGCTCTTCTGGGAATCCTCGATGCCCTTCTTCGCCTCCGCGATTTTCGCGTTCAGCGACGCCCAACGCTCGGAAACCTTTTCACGAAAATACTTCCGCAATTCCTCCTGCTGTTTCGCATCGCGCTTCTCCGGCGCGATTGAAAGGAGGGACATCACGGGCGCGGGGATTGCCGTTCGTTTCGCAAGCGGGTTCGCATCCGTGCTCGCGGCCAGGCGGACCCGGCCGATCGCATGGTTGCTGTATTTGGATTCAAAACGCAGCCGCACTCGAATGTCTCCACCGGCAGGAACCGTCAGCGGCTTCTCCGGCACAAACCACGCGGTATTCGCTTCCTTGCGCACATTCCCGTCGATCGCCCATCCACTCTGCGCGTCGGCATCGATCGCCTTCGCGATTCCAAATTCCTTCTGCTCGTAGTCCGCCTCCGCGCGCACAAACTTGATTCGATCGGTC
>JAYTDO010000227.1:0-6021 GCA_043735935.1 Chthoniobacteraceae bacterium | reverse complement strand
AACGGCGCGCGGCTCCGACTGGCTCCGCAGAAGGATTGGGAAGTCAACCAACCCGCTCAACTTGCGAAAGTCCTCGCGGCCTTGGAGAGCATCCAAGGTGCGTTCAACAGCGCTCAGTCCGGCGGGAAGAAAGTCTCGCTCGCCGACCTCATCGTGCTGGGCGGTTGCGCCGGCGTCGAGCAGGCGGCGAAGGCGGCCGGACACGAGGTCACGGTGCCCTTTACCCCGGGACGCATGGACGCCTCGCAGGAGCAGACCGATGTGGAATCCTTCGGTTTCCTCGAACCGCTCGCGGATGGCTTCCGAAATTACCTCCGCACCAAATACGCGGTGTCCGCCGAGGAACTGCTGATCGACAAGGCGCAACTCCTCACGCTCACCGCACCGGAAATGACGGTGCTCGTCGGCGGCCTGCGCGTCCTGAAGACCAACGTCGGCGGTGCGCAACCCGGCGTCTTCACCGATCGACCCGAAGCGTTGACGAACGACTTCTTCGTCAACCTGCTCGACATGGGCACCGAGTGGATGCCGGTCTCGCCAGACGCGGACGCCTTTGAAGGACGCGACCGCAAAACCGGCCAACTCAAGTGGACCGCCACGCGAGTCGATCTGCTCTTCGGTTCCAACTCGCTGCTTCGCGCCGTGGCGGAAGTCTATGGCTGCGCGGATTCGCAGGCGAAGTTCGTCCAGGACTTTGTCGCGGCTTGGAACAAGGTGATGAATCTCGATCGCTTCGATCTCGCGTAAGGGGCACTCACAAGTCCCAATTAAAGAAGGCCGGAAGGCAGTATGGGCACGTATTGACACTACTCCATGAAGATCCATCCAACCTGCAAAACTCTCCTCGTCGCGGTCGCGCTGTTCACTTCCACCTTGGGGCGCACTTACGCGGAGCCGAGCGATCCGGCGACTGATCCGAACATAGATCCGGCGGTGCGGGCTTTCCTGAAAAAGCTGAATGAGGGCGGCGGAAAACCGATTGAGGAGATGACGCCGGAGGCTGCCCGCCAGGTTCTGGCCGGGGCGCAGAAATCGGCAAAGGTCGATCTCTCGGGCGTGGAGAAGTCGGAGAAAAGCATCGAGGTCGATGGGACGAAGGTGAAGCTGACGGTCGTCAAGCCCGAGGGCGCGAAAAAGGATCTCCCGGCGTTCATGTTTTTCCACGGCGGCGGGTGGGTGCTGGGGGACTTTCCCACGCATGAACGCTTTGTGCGCGACCTCGTGGTCGGGTCGGGAGCGGTGGCCGTCTTTGTGAACTACACGCCTTCGCCCGAGGCGCAATATCCGGTGGCGAACAATCAGGCTTATGCCGCGACGAAGTGGGTCGCGGAGCATGGCAAGGAGATCGGGGTGGATGGAAAGCGACTCGCCGTCGCGGGCAACAGCGTCGGCGGGAATATGTCCGCCGTCGTGGCGCTGATGGCGAAGGAGAAGGGCGGACCGGAACTCAAGCTACAGCTCCTTTTCTGGCCGGTGACCGATGCGAATTTCGACACGGCCTCCTACGAGCAATTCGCGGCCAAGCGTTTCCTGACGAAGGCCATGATGATGTGGTTTTGGGACAACTACACCAAGAACCCGGTCGAGCGGAAAGACATCCACGCTTCGCCGTTACAAGCCTCAGTCGAGCAGTTGAAAGGCTTGCCGCCCGCGCTCGTGATCACTGCCGAGAATGATGTGCTGCGCGATGAAGGAGAAGCCTACGCCCGCAAGCTGTCCGAAGCTGGCGTGCCCGTGGCCTCCGTGCGCTACAATGGAATGATCCACGATTTTGGTTTGCTGAATGGATTGGCGGAGGTGCAGGGGACGAAAGAGGCGATTCGGCAGTCTTCCGCGGAACTAATGAAGTATTTGAAATAGGGGAGTGGGTGCCCACATAGAGGGCGAGAGCGCGCGTCATTTCGAACTAAGCGCTCAGAAGGTTCGGCCTTGGCAGATCGGATGATGACCAGGTCTCTGAACCTTTTAACGAGATTGAATCAACCAGCCTAGAATTGCCCGCAGCGGGCTACCCTGGGAAAGCTGGCCGGGAGCCAAACATGACTGGTGCGTTCGGGTCGGGGATTACCGGGTCATTTATGAAATCGCAGACGCCATTCGGATTGTGCGCGTCCATCGAGAGCGGCACCGTCGTGAAGCGTATCGCTGAAGATCCCGCGCGGCTGGTCATGTTCGTCGAAGCCGGGATCGCCGACATGGATCGCCTGCGCGACATCCTCACCCGCCACTAGCTGCTTGATGCGTGGGCGAAGTTCGAGAATCGTTTCCTCCAGCCGTGAATCCCGATCTTCAGTACATCATCCAATCCAAGGAAGCGGGACGCCGCCGCCTGCGCGCGCTGCCCGTGGCTGGAAAAGCTGGATATGCTCGACCGGTTGCGCGAGCGGCACCTTTCGCTCCAGCGGATGCAGCCACGCCCGTAGGTTGGGAGACGCTGACGGTGCCCGAGCACCTTATCGGTTGAAGTGAATGCCATGGCCAACAAGACGTCCATCAAGTCCCCGAAAGTCGTGAAGAAAGCCGCCGCCGCCAAGCGGGTCGCGGCGAAGCCGGTCCTCCTTTCTGGTGGCAATCCTCAGATCGCGAAGGCCTGCGGCGACGCTCCGGTGGCGGCGTTCATCGCGGCCATGCCGGGTTGGAAAGGCGACGTCGGGCGCTGGCTCGACGCGCTTATCGCGCGCACCGTTCCCGGTGTGTCCAAGGCCGTGAAGTGGAACACGCCCTTTTACGGATTCGAGGGCCAGGGATGGTTCCTCGGCTTCCATTGCATGACGAAATACGTCAAGGTGGCTTTCTTCCGCGGCACGTCGCTGCGTCCGGTCCCACCCGGTGAGTCGAAACAAAAGGAAGTGCGTTACCTTCACATCCACCAGGACGACCCGCGCGATGAGACTCAGGTTGCGGCGTGGGTGAAACAAGCCAGCCGATTGCCCCTCGAACGTTTGTGAGCGTGCGGGATGAGCACGATGCGGACGACGATGACTGAAATGACCACAGCACTATGAACATTCTCTTATGGGTCCTCCAAATCCTGCTCGCCCTGCACACCCTCATGGGCGCGATTTGGAAGTTTTCCCAATCCGCCGAGCAAACGATGCCTGCTTTGAAAGTCATCCTCCCCGGCGTCTGGCTGGCGATGAGCGTGATGGAGATCCTTTGCAGCCTGGGTCTGATCCTGCCGGCCTTTAGTAAACGTCTGGCCTTTCTGGCTCCAATCTCGGCCGCTTTTATCGGCGCGGAAATGCTGCTTTTTTCCGCGTTGTATCTTTCTTCCGGGAACCCGAATCACGGCCCGGTTTACTACTGGCTGGTCGTGGCGGTCATCTGCGCGGTGATTGGCTTTGGCAGATTTCGAAGAGCTTGATTGGGGCTTAAGGAACGTCGCCGCGCGTGTGCTGGAAACGGGAAACCGCGACGAGCGTGCCGGTTCCTGAGACGTGGTGTGGCCCATCGTGGCGAAGCTTGCAAAGCGGATCGGCGGTCGGAGAATCGCCCCATGCGTTTCCCCCCTTTTGTTGCCGTGCTTTTAGTAGCGTGCGGCTTTTCCCTGCACGCTGAGACGGTGAAAGATCGCGAGGGCGCGGTCCGGGCGGACAAGGCGAAACTGGAGAACAGCGAGCGCTGGAATTACGACAATGTCGACGCGGGTTTTGCGCTCGCGAGCAAGACCGGAAAGCCGCTGCTGGTGGTGCTCCGCTGCATCCCGTGCCTGGCCTGCATGGGGATCGATACGAGTGTGCTGGCGGAGGATGAAATCGCGCCATTGCTCGATCAATACGTCTGCGTGCGCGTCATCAATGCCAACGCGCTCGACCTCTCGCGTTTTCAGTTTGATTACGATCTTTCGTTTTCCGCGATGATCTTCAACGGCGACGGCACGGTCTATGGGCGTTATGGCTCATGGTTGCATCAGAAAGATCCGGCGAACAAAACCACGACGAGTTTTCGCAAGGCGCTGGAGGCGGGCTTGGCGCTGCATCGGAAGTATCCCGCGAACAAGGCGTCGCTGGCGGGAAAACAAGGCGGGCCGACGCCGTACCGCACGCCAGTCGAATTCCCCGCGCTGGCCGGGAAATACCAGAGCAAGCTCGATTGGGAAGGCAAGGTGGTGCAGAGCTGCGTGCATTGCCACATGGTGGGCGACGCTTTCCGCGCGTCGTTCCGCAGTCAGAATCAGGCGGTGCCACAGGAGTGGGTTTATCCGCAGCCGTCAGCGGAAGTCCTCGGCCTGTTGCTCGCCACGGATGATGTGGTGAGAGTCGAGTCGGTGATGCCGGATTCACCGGCGGCGAGCGCGAAAATTCGGGCGAGCGACGTGCTCGTCGCGCTCAATGGGCAGCCGCTCATCTCCATCGCCGATGTAAGCTGGGCGCTGCATCGCGCGCCGGATGCCGGCACGATGTCCGTGCGGTTGCAACGCGACGGAAAGGAGGTCGAAACCAGCCTGGAACTCCCCGCCGACTGGCGACAGAAGTCGGATATCGCGAGGCGCGCGGGCACGTGGCCGATGCGGGCGATGGCGTTCGGCGGCATGAAGCTGGAAGACCTCGACGACGCGGAGCGCAACGAACTCGGCATCGCCAAAGACACGATGGCCCTGCGTATCATTCACGTCGGCGAATACGGTCCCCATGCGGCGGCGAAGAAGGAGGGGTTCAAGCCGAAGGATGTGCTCGTCGAGGTGGGCGATTTGAAAACGCGGACGACCGAGAGTGCGCTGATCGGGCGACTGCTCCAGCAACATCGACCGGGAGAAAAACTGCCCGCGGTGGTGGTGCGCGGCTCAGAGAGGATCAAGCTGCTTCTTCCCCAGCAGTAGAGGATCTCGCGTGAGTTCACGCGGTTGTCCTGCCAGTCCTCTTGCGCCGCCCGGCGCGATCGCGCACGCTGGCGGCCTTCCCGAATATGAGACGCACCTTCGCTTTCCTCGCTTCCTCAGCCTATCCGCGCGGTGCGGTCATGTTGGTGAAAATGGCGATGCTCTGCGGCTCATTGCACGCGGCCGAATTCTTTGTGGCAACCACTGGCAGCGACTCGAACCCGGGATCGCTCGACAAACCATTCGCCAGCATCCAGCGGGCGCAGGATGCGGTCGCCGCGGGTGACACCGTGTGGATTCGCGGCGGCACGTTTACGCCGAAGGAATCGGACATCGCGCGGCGAACGGGCCCTTTTGCTCACATCACGGAACTCAATAAAAGTGGCGCCCCGGGGAAGCCGATCACGTATTCCGCGTTTAAGGACGAAATGCCGACCTTCGACTGCTCGCAGGTCAAGCCGGCGGGCATGCGTGTGGATGCGTTTTTCGTCTCCGGGTCATGGCTCCACCTGCGCGGGATCGCCGTCACGGGCGTGCAGGTCACGATCATCGGCCACACGCAGTCGATCTGTTTTGAGAATAACGGGAGCCACAACATCTACGAGCGACTCGCGATGCACGACGGTCAGGCCATCGGCATCTATAGCGTCCGCGGTGGGGACAATCTTTTCCTCAACTGCGATGCGTGGAATAACTGGGATTACACCTCCGAAAACGGAAAGGGCGGAAACGTCGACGGCTTCGGCTGCCATCCGCCCAAAGGCGCGACCGGCAACCTTTTTCGCGGCTGCCGCGCCTGGTACAACAGCGACGACGGATTCGACTGCATCGGCTCGCACGAATCCGTCACTTTTGAAAACTGCTGGGCGATGTACAACGGGCTTTCGCCCAAGCTGGAAAAGCTCGGCGACGGCAACGGCTTCAAGGCCGGCGGTTACGGCACGCTGCCCGCGGACGCGCTCCCGAGCCCCATCCCGCGCCACACCGTCCGGTTCTGCCTCGCCGTGGGCAATCGGGCCTCGGGCTTTTATTCGAACCATCATCCGGGCGGCAGCGATTGGTTTAATAACAGCGCCTTCCGCAACGGCACGAACTTCAACATGCTGTGCCGCCTCGCGGACAATCGTACCGACGTGGACGGCTTCGGACACAAGCTGCGAAACAACCTCAGCTACAGATCCCGCGCGGATCTTTCCCGCATC
>JAYTDO010000226.1:0-14487 GCA_043735935.1 Chthoniobacteraceae bacterium | reverse complement strand
GAAGTACACGATCAACCCGGCCATCAGCCACGGAATCTCTCACGAAGTCGGCAGCATCGAAATCGGGAAACTCGCCGACCTCGTCGTTTGGAAGCCGGCTTTCTTCGGCGTCAAACCGGAGGTGATTTTGAAAGGCGGCCTCATCGCGATGGCGAACATGGGCGATCCGAACGCGAGCATTCCCACGCCGCAGCCGATGTTCTACCGGCCGCAGTTCGCCGCGCACGGACGTGCAAAATACTCGACGAGCCTCACCTTCGTCAGCGACGCCTCCCTGCGCAGTGGTCGCCTTCCGATCGTGATGAAAAAGCTCTCCGCCGTGAAAAACACGCGCACCGTCAGAAAGAGTGACCTTCTTTGGAACGACGCCACGCCCCGCATCGAAGTCGATCCCGAGACCTACACCGTCAAAGCGGACGGGCGCATCCTCACCTGCGAACCCGCCAGCGTGCTGCCGCTGGCGCAACGGTATTTCCTGTTTTGAGCGCGCGATGACGAGCACCTGCGGAATCCATCGGCAACACCTCGCCGTCCAATGCTGATCATCCACGCCGCAGTCGATCCCGCGCCATCGGACCTGCCGAGCGTGCGCGTGCCAGCCGACCGCATCACACTCGCCAAACGTCGCTGGCGCGGCGTCGCGGAGGACGGCACGGAGTTCGGCTTCGATCTCGAAAAGCCGCTCGCGGACGGGGCGCCTGTATTCGCGACCGATGAGGCGCTCTACGTCATTGCGCAAAAGTATGAACCCATCCTGGAGGTCGCCCTCGGCACGGACGCACCGACCGCCGCGCGCCTCGGATGGCTGATCGGCAACCTGCACTTCCCCCTCGAAGTCGTCGGCTCCGTCGTGCGCGTGGCCGACGACTCCGCGCTGAGGCAACTCTTCGCGCGCGAAGGTATCGCTTTCACCGCGTGCGCGCGTGTGTTCCATCCGCTCGCAGGCGGACATCATCATTGAACCGATGAGCGACGATGCGCTGCCGTGGCTGCCGTTTCTTTTGCAGACGAGCGATGCCCTTTTCCCGACGGGAGCCTACGCGCACTCGCTGGGCTTCGAGGAGATGGTGAGGCTCGGAGTGGTGACGGATACGCCGACGCTGGCGGATTATCTGCGCGAGCAAGTCGTGCCCGCGCTGCGCGCCCAGGAACTCCCCTATTTGCGCTTTGCATTCGAGATGGCGCGCGACGGGCACCTCGCGGGACTGCGCCGGATCGACCTGGAAATTTCCGCATGGAAACTCGCACCCGAGACACGCAAGGCGAGCGCTCAACTCGGCACGAGGCGCCTGAAAGCCCTGCGCATCATCCACGCCTCTCCCCTCCTCGCTGCATTTGAAACGCTGATTCGCACCGGCGCGGCGCGAGGGCATCACCTGTGCGTGTGCGGCCTTCAAGGCGCGATCGAGGGGATGCCTCTACCAGCGGTGCTGGCGGCCTATTTTTACCAATCTCTCGCGGCGGTGTGCGGCGCTGCGCTGAAGCTGATCCGCATCGGGCAGGAGGGCATCCAGCGCACGCTCCGGGAGGCGGTGAGGTCGGCGCACGACTGTATCGCGGCTTCACTTGAGGTGGAACGGGAGCGCGCCGGCTGGTTTAATCCTCTGCTCGAAATCGCAAGCCTGCGCCACGCCCGCGCGGACGAACGTCTCTTCATTTCATGAAACCCAAATCCAATCGCCCCATCCGCATCGGCATCGGCGGGCCCGTGGGCTCCGGAAAGACGATGCTCGTGCTGCGGCTCTGCCAGCGGCTTCGGGACAAATTCTCGATGGCCGTCGTGACGAACGACATCTACACGCGGGAAGACGCGGAGTTCCTCGTGCGCAACGCCGCGCTTCCCGCCGAACGCGTGATCGGCGTGGAGACCGGCGGCTGCCCGCACACCGCGATCCGCGACGATACCTCGATGAACGAGGCGGCCATCACGGAACTCGAGCGGCGGCACCCGGATGCGCGACTCGTTCTGGTGGAAAGCGGCGGAGACAACCTTTCCGCCACCTTCTCGCCCGAACTTGTGGACGCATTCATCTATGTGATCGACGTGGCGGAGGGCGACAAGATCCCGCGAAAGGGCGGACCTGCGATCCGAAACAGCGACCTCCTTTTGATCAATAAAATCGACCTCGCGCCGTTCGTCGACGCGGACCTCGGCGTGATGGATCGCGACTCCCGCATGATGCGCGGCGAACGTCCGTTTCTGTTCTGCGATCTGAAATCGGAGAAGGGCCTCGATGCAGTGATCGCCTGGCTGGATCACGAGCTTTTCTTCAGCCCGGCCTGACGCGTGGCACTCACCGGCCATCTCGATATCGCATGCTCGGCGGGCTCGAACGGTCGCAGCTTCATCAGCCGACAGTCGTTTTGCGCGCCGTTTCACATCAGCAAACCGTACTGGGACGACCACGCCCTGCTCGTGCAGATCGCGAATCCGACGGCGGGTGTCTTTGCCGGCGATACACTCTCGAGTCGCGTGGCGGTGGGAGCCGGCGCGCGCCTGCTGCTGACGACGCCGAGCGCAAACCGCATCCACACGATGCCGAGCGGTCGGGCGTCGGTCGCCCAACATTTCAGCGTCGAAAGCGGAGGCTGGCTGGAGGTGATGCCCGAGCTTTTCATCCCGCAGGCGCACTGCCGCTACCGGCAGCGGACGGAGATCGAGTTGGCGCAGGGCGGGGAGATGTTTTTCGTGGAGACGCTCGCGCCGGGACGCGTGGCGCGTGGTGAGGTGTTTGAATTCGATGAGATCGAGTGGGCGATCGACGTGCGGGTGAACGATCGCCTGGTCGCGCGCGAACGATTCGCTCTCTCCCCGCACGACAAAAGCCTCGCGGCGCTGCGGCGGCACTTCCCGCAGGCGTATTACGCTTCGTGTTACATCGTCTCGGATCGACTGCCCGCGGAGCACGAGGTCTGGCGGGCGGTGCATGCTTTGGCGGACACGGAGGTGACGATCGGGGCTGGGCGGCTCGCGGATGCGGGATCGTCCGTGCGAATCCTCGCCGCCGACAGCATCGCCCTGGCGCGAGCGCTGCGCTCCGTTCGCCGCTTGCTCGCCCCGCATCTAACCGCGCTTCAGTGTGCGCCGCGCAAACTCTGATCCTTTTCCATCCGTCGCGCGGTGCTAGGGTGGGTGCCGCCCGATATGTATTTCCGCCCCTGGCTTCTCATTATCCTTTCCACCCGCGTCGTCGCCGCCGACGTGCCGGATTTCAACCGCGAGGTCCGGCCGATCCTCTCGAACTATTGCTTCAAATGCCACGGCCCGGATGAGCCCGCACGGAAGTCGAAACTCCGACTCGATGTTCGCGAGGCGGCTCTGAAGCCGGCTAAATCCGGGGACCGCGCGATCGTGCCGGGCAAGGTGGACGAGAGCGAACTCGTGACGCGCATTTTCTCCGGAGACGAGGACGAGACGATGCCGCCAGCGGCGACGAAGAAGACCCTGACGGCGGAGCAGAAGGACATCCTCAAACGCTGGATCGCGGGCGGAGCGGAGTATCAGCCCCACTGGGCGTTTGTCGCGCCGCGGCAGGCACCCGTCCCGGCGGGTGCGAACCCGATCGATTTTTTCGTCCGGGCGCGACTCGCGAGCGAAGGATTCAAGCCGTCGCCGGAGGCCGACCGCTACACGCTGGTGCGCCGCCTTTCGCTCGATCTCATCGGCCTGCCACCCAGTCCGGAGGAGGCGCTGGCATTCGTGAACGATCCATCTCCCGACGCTTATGAAAAGCTGGTGGATCGCCTCCTCGCGTCGCCGCACTACGGCGAGCGTTGGGCGCGGCGCTGGATGGATCTCGCGCGTTATTCCGATACGAACGGCTACGAAAAGGATCGCAACCGGAGCATCTGGCCATGGCGGGATTGGTTGATCAAAGCCCTGAATGCGGACAAGCCGTTTGATCAGTTCACGATTGAACAACTCGCGGGCGATCTACTGCCGGACGCGACGCGCGATCAGATCGTCGCGACGGGATTTCATCGGAACACGATGTTGAACGAGGAAGGCGGAATCGATCCGCTCGAGTATCGTTTTCACGCGATGACCGATCGCGTGGCGACGACCGGCGTGACGTGGCTCGGGCTGACGGTCGGGTGCGCCCAATGCCACACACACAAGTTCGATCCGATCCAGCACCGCGAGTATTACCAGATGATGGCGTTCTTAAATAACGCCGATGAGCCGGACCTCGACCTGCCTGCGCCCGACGCCGACGCGCGCGAGGCGACCCGGAAAGAACGGCTGGCAAAACTGTTCGCCGAACTACCGGGAAAGTGGCCCGTCGAAGACGTGCGCTGGCAGACCGTTCGACCCGCGAAGATCGAGACGGCGAGCGGCGAAAGGCCCACGATCCTGGACGACGGTTCGGCGCTTTTCGCGGCTGCCAGTCCGGAAAAAGACACCTACACGATTACCTTCGACTCCGACCTCCCAGACGTGACGCAACTGCGCCTCGAAACGCTCGCCGACGCGTCCCTTCCCAGCGGCGGGCCGGGCCGGGTGAGGCACGGGAATTTTGTTCTCAGCCAAATCACCGTCACCGCCGCGCCGAAGTCGTCGCCGGAACGGGCGGAGACGGTGAAGCTCGTGAGCGCGCAGGCAGACGCAGCGCAAAAGGATTTCCCTGTGGAGAACGCGATCAATGGAAAGGCCGGAAGCGGCTGGGCGGTGCATGTCGAGGGGCAGAAACTGAACGTGAGCCGGACGGCGACCTTCGCCTTCAATCGCGCCGTGACTCATCCCGGCGGCACCCGTTTTGTGGTGAAACTCGATCAGCAGTACGGGAACCAGCACACGATCGGAAGACCGCGGCTCAGCGTCGGTGCAAAGAGCGCGGACGGCCCGATTGAAACACGACGACACGATGCGCTGGAGGCGAAGTTCACCGACTGGCTGACACAGGAACGCAGTCGCGCCGTGACCTGGACGACATTGCGACCGGTCGAGGCGAAGTCGAATCTCCCGCTACTTAGTGTGCAAGCGGACGGGTCGGTGTTCGTTTCCGGCGACATCACCAAGAGCGACACCTATGACCTGAAGTTTTCCGGCCTGCCGCGCGGCATCACGGCGATCCGGTTGGAGGCGATGCCGGACGATCGACTGCCTCTACACGGGCCGGGAATGGCTTATTACGAAGGCCCAAAGGGCGATTTTTTCATGGGGGAATTTCAACTCAACGCGGACGGAAAAGCCGTGACGCTCGTGCATGCGACGGAGTCGTTTTCAAAAAACGCCATGGGCGGAAACCCTGCCACCGCGGCACTGGCGATCGACGGCGATCCGCAGACCGGGTGGTCCGCGAGCGGACACGAAGGCGCGGCAAGCGAAGCGGTGTTTCAACTCGCGGCACCGCTCGGCCAGACCCGCGAGCTGTCATTAAGGATGATCTTTGGCCGGCACTACGCGTGTTCGCTCGGACGTTTTCGCGTTTCCGTCACCACCGATCCGCGAGGGGCGGAGGCGAGAGAAATGCCCGACCGAATCGCCCAACTGCTGACCGCTCCCGACGCAAAACTGACCGCTTCGGAGCGGAATGAATTGCGGCAACATTTCCTCCTCGTCGCACCGGAAATGGCCGCTGCGCGCGGGGAGATCGACAAGCTTCGAAAACCCACCGCGGCATCAGCCACCACACTCGTGTTCCGCGAACGTCCCGCCGAAAACCCACGGCCGACTTTCCTCCACAACCGCGGCGAGTTTATGCAGCCGACCGACCGGGTGGAGCCCGATGTCCTCGCCATTCTTCCGCCCCTGCCGGCCGGAGCGAAGCACGACCGCCTCGCGTTCGCACGCTGGCTGGTGTCCCCGGAAAATCCGCTGACGGCCCGCGTCACGGTCAACCGCCAGTGGTCGATCCTTTTTGGACGCGGATTGGTGAAAACGACCGAAGACTTTGGTTACCAGGGGGAACCACCGACGCATCCCGAATTGCTCGACTGGCTCGCGGTCGAATTCGTGAAGCAGGGGTGGTCGCTTAAAAAGCTGCATCGGCTCATCATGACGAGCGCGACGTATCGGCAATCGTCCCGGGTCACACCCGAAGGGCTGGCTGCGGATGCCGAAAACCGCTTCCTCGCGCGCGGGCCGCGAGGGCGTCTCGATGCCGAAATCATCCGGGACGCAACGCTCAGTGCCGCGGGGCTGATCTCGCTCAAGATCGGTGGGGCGAGCGTTCACCCGCCGCAACCCGATGGGGTGAGCGAGGTAGCCTACGGAAGTCCGAAATGGCCGGCCAGCACCGGGAGCGATCGCTTTCGCCGAGGCCTCTATACATTCGCGAAACGCACGGCGCCCTATGCCATGCTCACTGGCTTCGATGCGCCGACCGGCGAAGCATGCATCGCCCGGCGGGACGTATCCAACTCGCCATTGCAGGCCCTCACGCTGCTCAACGACGTGGTCTTCATCGAAGCGGCGCAGGCATTGGGAACTGCTCTCGCAGCGATGCCGGGGAGTGTGGATGAACGGATCGCCGTCCTCGTTCGCCGGGTGCTGAGCCGTCCCGCCAGCGCGTCGGATACGGAGAGGCTTACGAAGTTTTTCCAGACGCAACGGGAGCGTTTTGCGTCCGGCGCGCTCGACGCAAAGAAGGTCGCCGGCGACGGGAACGGGGATGCGGTTGACCGGGCTGCCTGGACGACTGTCGCACGCGCGATGTTCAATCTCGACGAGGCCATTACGAAAAGCTGACCCATGCACCCGATCCAACAACACGCACTGCAAGTCACCCGTCGGCATTTTCTAAAGGAGTGCGGCGTGGGCCTCGGCAAGATGGCGCTCGCAGGCTTGCTGTCGGAATCATTGGGAGCCCGCGGCTTCGCCGCAAATGCGCTCGCGCCGAGGCAGCCGCATTTTCCACCGAAGGCGCGACGGGTGATCCATCTTTTCATGGCTGGCGCGCCATCGCAGCTCGATCTTTTCGACTACAAGCCGGAGTTGACCAAGCTGGCCGGCAAACCTTTGCCACCGTCCGTCATCGCCGGACAACGCTACGCGTTCATTCGCCCGGACGCAGCGGTGCTCGGTCCGCAGTTTAAGTTCGCCCGGCATGGGCAGAGCGGTGCCGAGCTCTCTGAGATGCTGCCGCACCTCGCGAAAATCGCGGACGAGATCTGCCTCGTGAAGTCGGTGAAGACGGATCAATTCAACCACGCGCCGGCGCAGCTTTTCTTCAACACGGGGTTCGCTCAACCCGGCCGGCCGTGCCTCGGCTCTTGGGCGCTCTACGGCTTGGGCGCGGAGACGCAGGAACTGCCCGCGTTTGTCGTGATGAGCACGGGCAGCGGACTCAGCGGCGGCTCTTCACTTTGGTCGAGCGGCTTCCTCCCGTCGATCTACACGGGCACGCGGCTGCGCACGCAAGGCGATCCGATCCTTGATGTTTCATCGCCCGCCGGCTTCGACGCACGGCTGCAACGCGAGACGATCGATCTCATGGCTGAGATGAATCGCGAGCGCCTGGCGCGCGAGGGCGATCCCGAGATCGCGACGCGACTTTCAAACTACGAACTCGCTTTCAAACTGCAGAGTTCCGCGCCGGAGCTCATGGATCTGAAGAGCGAAACCAAGGAGACGCTCGATCTGTACGGTTGCGATCCGGCGCAGCCGTCGTTTGCCCGGGCTTGCCTGCTCGCCCGCCGACTCATCGAACGCGGGGTGCGTTTCGTGAACATCTACCACGAGGGGTGGGATGCGCACTCGGACGTGGTTGGCAATTTGAAGGGGAATTGCGGCAAGACCGATCAGGCGAGCGCGGCCCTCGTGCTCGACCTGAAAAGGCGCGGTCTGCTGGACGACACGCTCGTCATTTGGGGTGGGGAATTCGGACGCACTCCGATGGTCGAAACGAACCCGGCACTCGGTCGAGCACTCGGTCGGGATCACCATCCGAGCGCCTATACGATGTGGATGGCGGGAGGCGGCGTGAAGCCAGGCATCACCTACGGGGCGACGGATGAACTCGGCTTTCACGTCGTCGAGAATCCCGTTCACGTTCACGACATGCAGGCGACGATCCTCCAACTGCTCGGCTTCGATCACGAAAAACTCACCTATCACCACGCGGGTCGGGATTTTCGCCTGACCGATGTGCATGGCAAAGTGGTCAAGGAACTCCTCGCCTGATCGAACGCGAGGGAACAAAATGTCGTCTCATCGCTCAGACTTTACGAAACCGTGAAAAATCAATTCCTCATCCTCCTCGTCTCAACCCTGACGGCACTGTCGCCGTTCACAACCGCCGCCGAAAAAGTGAAAGACACACTCACATCCTCCGATCTCGAACGCGTCACATTTGGAGGCGGATGTTTCTGGTGCCTCGAAGCCGTATTCCAGCGGCTGAAGGGCGTGAAGTCCGTGGCATCTGGATACGCTGGAGGGACGCTCGAAAATCCGACTTACAAGCAGGTGTGTGACGGGGACACCGGACACGCCGAGGTCGTCCAGTTGACTTTCGATCCGAAGACGATCGGCTTCGAGAAACTGATGGAAGTTTTCTTCGCAGCCCACGATCCGACGACCCTGAACCGGCAGGGGCACGACACAGGAACCCAGTATCGTTCGATCATCCTCACCGAAAACGACGCGCAAAAGGCGGCCGCCGAAAGGGCGAAAGCGGCTGCGAAGAAAGACTTCAAGGACCCGATCGTGACCGAGATCGCGCCGCTCAAGAAATTCTACAAGGCAGAGGACTATCACCAGAATTACTTCAACGAAAACGCCGACCGGAATCCGTATTGCACGGCCATCATTCGGCCAAAGCTACAGAAGCTACTCCACCAGGGACTGATCGAAGAGCTACCGAAGAAGTAATCGCTCGTTCACGGCCGCGCCCGCGTCCAGAAAGACGTCCATTTGCTGGCCGACGTAGACGGGAAGTTCCGGCTTTGGGAAACGGAAAATAATCTGTAGCACACGGGTGTCGACGCGCTCGCTGCTTTCTCCCGTGAGCGATTGCTTCGGGACGATGTACGGCTCGATGCGGACGAATTCGAGGTCGATCGGATCATCCCGACGGCCCTTGATGTAGGCGATCGCCGCGCAGTTTTTCCGAACCCGCGACGCATTATCTTCATCGACGTCTGCGCGAAGTTGGAGCGTATCGATCTGACCGAGGAGGAGAATGGGATCGCGTCCCGACAACTGCGCGAACTCGCCTGCACGAATGTTCACTTGAAGGATGGTCCCATCTCGGGGAGCCAGAATGGTAAGCAGATCGAGTTGGACTTTGGTCCTCTGGAGAAGCGCCTCGCTTTGCTGGAGCTCCGCGCGGACGCGATCGAGCTGGGCGCTGGCGGTGTCGACGGCGAAGCGCGCGCGCTGGCGTTCATCGACGCTGGCCACACTGTTTGCGCTCAGTTTTTCAATGCGATTCCATTGGTCTTTTTTGTCGGCGATGGCGACTTCCGCCTCCTTGATCTGCGCGCGCAACGTGGCGAGCTGCGCCTCCTGAACCACGACCGTGGCAGCGGCATCGCGCGGGTCCTGTTCGATCAGTGGATCACCCGCCTTCACTCGGTCACCGACCTTGACGTTCACCTTTCGCACCAAACCGGCGACGGCCGGGGCAATACGAATATTTTCGCCGCTGCTCTCGACCAGGCCACGCGCGCCGATGCTTTGCGCGAACGGCGCCCGGGCGGGTTCGGCAAGCGGGGGCGCGGGCGGATCTTCGTGACGCAGCCGTTTTACGAGCAGCAGGGCGGCGACGATTCCAGCAAGGGCAAGATAGACGGAGAGGCGTTTGGACATTGGAAAGGCAGGCTAATGATTGGGCGACATGGTCACACGTATTGCTGATGATATTCGTCGCGACCGTGGACCGCCTTAACCACGCCGTCTTCCATTTCGGCGATGCGGTCCGCGAAGGAAAAAATGCGGCTGTCGTGCGTGACCACGATGACGCAGCGGTCGGGGCGGCAGGCGATCGCTTTTAGAAGATCGAGGACTTTGTGGCCCGTGGCGGCGTCGAGAGATGCCGTCGGCTCGTCGCAAATAATGAGGCGCGGCTCGTGTACGAGTGCACGCGCAATGGCGATGCGCTGCTGCTGGCCGCCCGAGAGCTCGCGGGGATATGAGCGGAGCCGATCGCCGAGCCCCACTTCTTCCAAAAGGGTGGCGGCCGCTTTTTCGGCCGCGCTTCGCCCCACGCCCTGGAGCAGGAGCGGGATGCTGGCGTTTTCGACGACGTTCCAAGTCGGAATCAAATTGAACTGCTGAAAGATGAATCCGACATTGCGGCCACGAAACTCCGTGACGACAGAGTCGCTCATCCCGGCGAGGTCGCGACCGAAGACATGAATGGCCCCGGCATCGAAACCGAGCGTGCCGCAAAGCACGGAGAGTAACGTCGTCTTTCCACACCCCGAAGGCCCGACGATCATCAGCAATTCGCCAAAACGCACGTCCAGATCGACGCCCTTGAGCGCGTGGACCTTCGAGTCACCGATACCGAACGTTTTGACGACACCACGCGCGAGGATTGCCGCGCCGTTATCTCCGCTTTTTTGGGGGTCGACCATCATTTGAATACTACGGCGGGTTCCGCACGGACGATCTTCAGAAGCCCGATGGCGGCGGAAAGGCAGCAGATGAGAACAATGACGATCCAAGCAAATACCAGGATTTGCCACGGCATGTAAAAGGGCGGCTCTCCGCCTTCGATCACGGCGTTCCCGAACATGGCGGCGAGGCCCACGCCGAGGCCGTAGCCGACAAAGCCGACGGCAAAGGCTTGCAGAAAAACCATTTTCGCCAGCGTCACGGTACGCGCGCCCATCGCCTTGAGTGCCGCCATGAAGCGGAGATTCTCGTGCACGAACAGATAGAAAGTCTGTCCGGCGATGGCGATGCCGACGATGACGCCCATCAAAACGACCGTACCGAAGCTGATCGGGATTCCTGTATTGGTAATATACCAGTCCATCGTTTGCGCCTCGAAATCCTCGCTCGCGTGGGCAGCGAGGCCGCTGAGCGCGGAGATGCGCGCGACGACGGTCTTGAGGTCCACATCGGGACGCGGTGCGGCGAGGATGAAGCTGAGCATTTTCCTCTGGAATGGAACGAACTCGAGAGCCCGATCATACGTCGTGAAAATATAGGGTTGGCCGAGAAAACTCTGGGCGCATTGGGCGATGCCGACGACGCGCGCTTCCTTGTCGTTGATTTCGAAGGTCGAGCCGACGGCGAGGTCGATGCCTTTTTTCTTAAACTTCTTCACCGCGACCTGGTCGACGATGACGGCGTTGGGAAGACGAAGGTCCTCGATTCGTCCCGCAAGGAGCTTCCCGGGCCGGCCGACCAGCGTGGCGCTATCGAGGCCCGTGAGCTGGATTTGTTGAAACGAGCCATCACGGAGCCGAGCCGAAACGATGCCCCAATAAAGGGGGACGGCCCAGTCGACGCCTTCGACGCTGCGGACGCGGTTCACTTCGATCTCGCGCAGGGCGACGATTTCATTGGCCTGCTGGACTTTTACGTCAGCGACCCAAATCGGCGCGCCGATGTTGCGGACGGTCGCGGTGGTCCACAGCATGAGGCCGAAGAAGACGCTCGATTGCTGGACCATAAGGAGCGAGCAAAACGTGAGGCCGCAGACGAGCATGGCGTACTTCGCGCGGTCACCGTAGAGCATCTTGAGCGCGAGGCGTAACATCGGGGCGGACCAAAGCAGCGCCCCGACGGCGGGTCAAGAATTGGCGGGCGTTACGACCCGGAAGGCTGGATCGAAGCGCGCATTTCCTTCGCGCGTTCGAAGGCGGCGGCGGCTTCTTCGTTGCGCCCGAGTTTTTTCAGCATGTCGGCGAGCATCAGATGACGGCTCGGCTGGTTCGGATCGCGGCGAATGGCGCGTTGCTGAGCGTCGACGGCGGCTTCCGCGCGATTTCGACCCATTTCGAGCCGGGCGATGTTGGCAAAGGGCTTTGCGTTGTAGATGTCGAGCCGACTGGCTGCGCTCATCGCCGCGATCCCACCATCGATATCGCCGACGGCTGCTCGCAGTTGCCCGAGCGTCAACCATGCGTCTTCGTGCCACCAATGCGTGGAGGCGAATTGTTCGATCGAGGGCAGGGCCGCCGCGGGGCCGCGCGTGGTTTCGAGGAGTTCCGCTTCGTATTTGACCACGTCCCATGTTTCCGGGAATCGGGCACGAGTTTCGGCGAGGATGCTCAACGACTCGTCGGCGTGACCGGCTTTGGCACGAAGGCCGGCGAGGTTCAGCGCCGCCGACCACGTGCGGGGAAACTGGGTCGACATTTGGGCTGCAGCAGGTTTTGCGAAATTCAGGAGCACTTCGGCTTCGGCGGTGCGCCCCTGGTTACCGAGACAGATCCCGAGATTGATCCGCGCGGGTGTGAAGTCGGGAAATGCAGCGAGGGTACGGCGGAGGACCGCTTCCTGTTTGACGTAGTCACGTTTCTTTCCGTACGCCGCAGCAAGATTTCCAAAAATCCGCGGCGTGCCGCCTCCGGACTCGATGGTGCGGAGATAGAAGTGTTCCGGATCACTCCAGTCCGCCGCCCGGACAGCGGTTCGGACGCCGAACGCGACCGCCGCGAGCATCACAGCGCCAGCGAGGATTTGGCGCCAGCGAGGCGCAAGCATCAAAACACAGCCGGCCAGGAAACTGAGGTAGCCGATGCTCGCGAGATAGATCCAGTGCTCGGCGACTTCGGCGTTGAGCGGGAAAAGATTCGAGATCGGGAGGAAGGCGACGATGAACCAAAGCGCGCCGAAGACGCGCAGCCGCCGTGCCGGTGTGTCCTTTCCGCAAAGGACAGAGCCGATGACCAGGGCGAGGCTGCCGATCACGGATAGGTATTCGTAGCGCAACATCGAGTACCACGAGGCGGTGTTCGCATACATCGCGGGACTGGTGAGCGTCCGGTCCATGAGAAGACGGGATGGGTAGAAGATCAGACCCGTGTAGTCGCCAAGCGCACGGAGCATGAGGAGCAGCCGCGCGGGGAGCGGTGCGGTGGGGTTTCCGGCCATCGGCGTGCGATGAGGGGGAAGGGAATGCAGCCCGTAGTAAATACCGAAGAGGATCGCGAGGCCCGCGAACATGGCGAGTTTCACGCGCATCGGGCGCGTCCGGTCGAAAATGAATAGGTGTCCGAGGAAGAGCACAAGCCACATCAGTGCGATCTCTTTCGCGCAAAGCGCGGTCAGCATGGCGACCGCCGCGAGAGCAAAAAGCGCGATACGTTTCCACCGCTGCAGCGCCAGCGGAGCTCGCAAGATAAGGAGCCACGCGCTGAGGGCGAAGAGACTGGCAAGGCTGTCGGCACGACCGGAGATATAGGCGACGCCCGCGTTGTGAATCGGATGGACCGTCCAGACCAGTGCAACGAGGAACGACGTGGTTTCCACCAGCACCGCACGTGGGTCTGCGGCGAGATTGAGCAAACCGGGAAGGATGCGCCGCAAGACGCGGTAGAGCAGAAATCCACTCAGCGCGTGGAGGAGAACGTTCGTCAGGTGGTAGCCGAACGGATTCCCCGCCCAAAACCAGTAGTCGACCATGTAGGAGATATTCTGGATCGGGCGATAGTAGATCGAGAACGAGTCGAAAAAGAGGTAGTGCCGGAAGACCTCGATCGCGAAGATCGGGCTTTTGTAAAAGGGATTCTGTCCGACCAGATATTCGTCATCCCAGATCAATTCGCCGTTGAGCGCCGGCGAATAGACAACCAGTCCGATGACAACAAACGCTACGAGCGCCGCCCACGGGCTGGCCAGCAGCCGCCGCAACAGAGCCGTCGCACCACTCTCGATTGCGCCGATCGGCTTCGCCTCGTCAGCAGTTGGAGGAAGATCGGTGCAGGCAGGCATGGGAACGCTCACACAATGCACTTCCTGCGCCATCGCATCGGGAAAACCGTGGCGGTCCGACGCAAAACGCACTCAGCCGCCCGTTCCGCATGGAAGGGCGGCTGAAAGCCTGTTGAGGATTTACGTTTTGACGCCCGAGCTATTTAAAAGGCGACCAGAACTCGGCCGGGGCCACGTCGGAGAGCGCCGCAAACGTCGCAGCCGGGACCTTCGGAACCGAGTCCACCGAGAAGGTGCCAAAGCTGTTTCCGAGAAGGTCGTTCGTGCCGGAGTTGGCGAGGGTCGAGCCGGCCTTTAGGTAAAGGACGACATCGCTCCAGCCGACCGATGCACCGGTGTTCTTGTTGGTCTCGATCGCATACTGGTCGATCGCCGCATCGATCATGCGAAGGTCTTCGAGGATGCGGGTGGCCTGGGAGCGTTTGCGAGCACGCAGGAAGTTCGGGACTGCGATCGCCGCGAGAAGCGCGATGATGGCCACAACGATCATGATTTCGACAAGGGTAAAGCCCACCCGATTCTTGTTCAATTTCTGGAGCATGGTATTGGTTGGATCGGTTTTGTTATTGGTTTTTGTATCGACCTATGTCGGCCTATGTCGGTCTAAGCCCATTCTAAGCAGCGACAATGCCAATAACCTTGTCGTTATTAAA
>JAYTDO010000225.1:0-37238 GCA_043735935.1 Chthoniobacteraceae bacterium | reverse complement strand
TTTCCAAAGACACCGCTCCACGACGGCGGCATCGTCATCCGGCATGAGCGCATCGCGGCCGCCGCGTGCGTCTTCCCCGTCAGCCAGCGCGTGGATCTCGATCGCACGCTGGGCACGCGCCACCGCGCCGCCCTAGGTCTTTCGGAGGAATCCGACGCCGTCGTGATCGTCGTCAGCGAAGAGACCGGCATTGTTTCCATTTGCCACCGTGGGCGCATCGAAAGAAACTTCGACCCAGAGCTATTCAAACGCCGGCTCGGCGAACTCCTCCTCCTCGACAAAAATGCAAAAACTCCTCGGACTGATCGCAAACCACTGGCTGGCAAAACTGCTCTCTCTCCTCCTGGCAGTGACGCTGTGGGGAGTCATCCGAAAGAACATCGTAACGACAACCTCGCGTTCTAGATTCCAATTTGAAGTCACCAAACCTGTCCCCGAACCCACCTTCCAGATCGACTCGCACAACAATGCCGACCGCAAAAAGTAAGGCCGACTCCGCCCCCCGCATCTTCGGCACGGATGGCGTCCGCGGGACGGCAAACATCGAACCGGTCACCGCGGAGACGGCGCTGAAACTCGGCCGCGCGGCCGCCCACGTTTTCCAGCAGCTCAGCGCCGCGGCCGGCCGCTCCTCGGGCCGCACGACGATCGTCATCGGCAAGGACACACGGCTTTCCGGCTACATGCTCGAAAACGCGCTCGCCGCGGGCATCATGTCCCTCGGCGCGGACGTCATCCTCATCGGGCCGCTGCCGACACCCGGCGTCGCCTACATCACCCGCTCCCTTCGCGCCGACGCCGGCATCGTTCTCAGCGCTTCGCACAACCCTTACGAAGACAACGGCATCAAGTTTTTCCGCCACGACGGATACAAGCTCGACGACGAAATCGAGCAACGGATCGAGCACCTTGTCTTCAGCGGCGAAATCGACTCCATCCGCCCCACGGCCGGCAAGATCGGCCAGGCCAAACGCATCGACGACGCACTGGGTCGTTACGTCGAATTCGCGAAGGCGAGCTTCCCGCGCGGACGCACGCTGGAGAATCTGCGCATCGCGATCGATACCGGAAACGGCGCCGCTTACAAATCGAGCCCGTGCATCCTGCGCGAACTCGGCGCCGACGTCATCGTCGCCCACAACACACCCAACGGCCGCAACATCAACCGCGACTGCGGCTCCACGTACCCGGAGGAAATCCAGCGCATCGTCCGCGAGACCAAAGCGCAGGTCGGCATCAGCCATGATGGCGATGCGGATCGCGCGATTCTTTGCGATGAAAATGGCGAAGTCGTCGATGGCGACGAGATCATGGCCATCGCCGCCCTCGACTTCATCCGCCGCGGACGCCTCGCGCAAAACACGCTCGTCGCCACGGTGATGAGCAACTTCGGCCTCGACGAGACGCTCCGTCAGAATGACGGAAAGGTCCTCCGCACCAAGGTCGGCGACCGCTACGTCATCGAGGCGATGATGAAAGGCGACCTCAACGTCGGCGGCGAACAAAGCGGCCACATGATCTTCCGCGACCACGCGACCACCGGCGACGGCATCATCGCTGCGTTGCAAATCCTCCGCGTCATCGTCGAGACCGGAAAGCCGCTCAGCGAACTCAAACGCTGCCTCGTCAAATATCCGCAGGCGCAACGGAACCTGAAAGTCCGCGAAAAGAAGCCGCTCGAACAGCTCCCCGCCGTCCTCGGCCTCGTCGCTGAAACCGAACGCGCCCTCGACGGTGCGGGCCGTGTGCTCCTCCGTTACAGCGGCACCGAACCCAAGATCCGCCTCCTCATCGAAGGCCGCGACGCCGAGCAGATCAACACGCAGGCCGACCGCATCGCCGCCCTGATTCAGGACGAAATCGGTGTCTAGCGCGTGAATCTTTTCCTCACCGGCACCGATACCAACATCGGGAAAACTTACGTGGCCTCGCGTCTCGTCCGCGCGCTGCGGATGGCAGGCACGCCCGCCATCGGCCTCAAGCCCATCTGCTGCGGCGAGCGCACCGACGCCGAGCACCTTCACGCCGCGAGCGACGGCGCCATCCCGCTCAACGACGTCAATCCGGTCTGGCTTCGCACACCCGCCGCCCCGTACACTGCGGCCATGATCGAAAACCGCCCGATCGATCTTCAGCTCATCCGCGAAACGTTCACCCGCCTCCGCGCCGCACATCCGTCGATCATCGTCGAAGGCGTCGGCGGCTGGCGCGTCCCGATCGAGCGCGATTACTTCGTGAGCGACCTCGCCGCCGAGATGCGTCTCCCCGTCGCGATCGTCATCGGCGACCGCCTCGGCGCCCTCAACCACACGCTGCTGACCATCGACGCGATCCGGACCGCCGGTCTCGAATGCGCCGGCCTCATCTTAAACCAGCCCACCCTGCCGAGCGGCGACGACGGCATCGCCCTCGCGACCAATCGCGGCATCCTCGAAGACCTCACCGACGTGCCGATCCTTTTCGATCTGGCCCACGGCCAGTCGGAGATCACGCTCGGGCCGGCCGCCTAGGCGAGCAGCGCGCGCAGCTCGACCTCGCGGGCGCGGTGCATCGCGTCATCGATCACGGCGCGCGGCGCGGGCACGTCCGGCGGTTCCGGCACTTCGATCCACGAACGGCAACCGCCGAAGCTCGCGTGGTCGGGGAAAAGCAGCGGCTCGGCGAGTTCGCAGACCCGAACGAACGCGAGGGAGACCATCGGCGTGTCGTCTTGAGCGTAACGCTTTTGAATCTCGCTCTCCTGCCACAGGTGATACGGCGCAAGACGGCAAATGCGCTCCCAATCCGCGAGATCCTCGGTCCACTCGACCTCGGCGAGCTGCCGGATTTCGTGCTGTCCGTCCGCGCGCGGCGCAGGGAGCGCGGTCCCCGCAGGGAGGCGGAGTTTCGCGGTCTGCTCGTGGAAAAGGGTGGGGAAAAGCAGGAAGCGCGGGTGCTTAAAACGAAAGCCCGCGCGCCCCTCGGCGATGCCGCCTTTGCGGATGATGATGCTCTGCGCGCCGCTGCCGAGCGCGTCGCAGATGAGGGTCCATTCTTTGAATGCGATCATGCGGCGGACGATGGGCGGCCATGCTCGGAGTTGCAAGTGCGCGGGGTGCCGGGCACTGTTTGCGCCATGCCGTATAACATCGACTTGCATTGCCACTCGTGGTTCTCCGGGGACGGAGTGAGTGCGCCCGAGGAGTTGATCGCGTCCGCCCGGAAAAAGGGCCTGCACGGCTTTGCGTTGACCGACCACAACACCAGCGATGGCTGCCGTTACCTGCTGGACAAGGGCCTGGTGCGCGAGGACGGAAAACCAGTGGACGACTTTCTCATCATCCCTGGCGTGGAGGTGACGACCGCGGAGGGCCATCTGCTGTGCCTCGGCGTGATCCTGCCCTACCTCAAAGGAACACCCGCGCTCGAAGTCTGCCGCATGGTGCATGAACTCGGCGGCATCGCGATCCCGCCGCATCCGTTCGACCTTTTCCGCGCGGGCATCCGCCAATCGGTCCTCGATACGCTGGAGATCGACGCACTCGAGGTTTTTAACGCCGCGACGACGCTGAAGCGTTACAACAAAATGGCCTTCGAATATGCGACCATGCGCGGTCTGCCGATGACGGCGGGCAGCGACGCGCACCACGAATCGGCCATCGGCACCGCTTACACGATCCTGCACACGGACGATTTCTCGGTGCGCGGCATCCTCGATCAGGTGAAAAAGGGCGCGGAGCTGAACCAGCGCTACCTTTCGCCCGCGGATGCGCTTCGCAAGACGTGGAACAACTGGCTGCGCCTGCGCCGCAAGCGCGTCCACAGCGGCGGCGACGAGAAAAAGTAACCGCGTCAGGCGGACGCCGGGAGCGTCTTCAGATCGGCGCGTTTGCCTTCGTAGCTTTCGGCAAAAGCGAGCACGTCCTGATCGGGCGCGACACCCCGCGTGGCGCAGTAGGCGCCGTAAACGTCGGGCCACCAATTGCGATGGTTCGTGAGCCCTTCATCGCGCCACTGCCGCCAGCCGACGAGCACCTTCGACCACGCCCGATCGCCGAAATCCACCGCCTCCTTCGGACTTTCAAACTGCGACACATACCAATCGCGACCGACACGCGCATGGAGCACCTCGTCCGCCCAGTCGAAATCCTGAAACAGCGTGGAGAGTTCATTCTGCGCCGCCTGCGCCGTTTCCAACTCGAAGCGCTTTCCCGTCTTTGGCATCAGCCCCTGCTCGATGAAATAAAGCACGCCGTGCCGCTCCTTCGCCGTGAGCTGCGTGTTGAGCCCGAGCGACCAGGTGAAATTGATCATCACCTTCGTCCAGTCCACGCCGAGCGAGAGAAAGCCGACCTCGCCCATCATCGCGTGGCGCGCCTCGTCCCAGAGCTGCCGCGTCATGTCGCGGTAGTAGCCCCACGGCTTGCCCCGCGTTTCCGTCAGGATCGAGGCCATCATCTCCGGCACGTCGATCTCGCGGATTCGCTTGTAAAACATCATCAGCACCTTCGGCTCCGGCGGCTGCGCCGGGTCGTAAAGAAAGGCCTCCGCATTCACCCCCATGTTATACGGATCGGGAAAACGCGCGTCCCGTCGCGGCACCGGATCGTAGGTGAAAGGAACCGCCGAATACCGCTTCGCGATCGTTTTGGAAATCACCTCGCCGACCCCATCCAGCCCTCCCGCCGCCGCGAGGCACTCGTCGAGCAACGCCAGCCATTGCGCCGGTCGCGACTCCGCCACACCACGTAGCGCGGCGAGCGCCCGCGCGCCGTAATCCGCCATCTCACGCAGCTCGATCAGCGCAAACTTCACGAGCCGCACCGTCGGCTGATCCGCCAGGGGATTGGTCTCCCGCCGATGCCGCTCCAGCCCTTCGATCAGCGCCGACACCGCCTTTTCATAAATGCCGGCCAGCAGTTCCGCCGTCGTCGGCGCGGCCAGGATTTCGTCGAAGAAAATCGCGAGGGCTTCGTCGGGCACCGCGTCGAGCCCCAAAGGCGGCTCGCGCATTTCCCCCACCCTCTGCCGCAGCGCCGCGACGTGCTCCGCGCAGTAGTGCGCGTGCAAGGAAAACGCCATCTTCAGCTCATACAGCGGCTCCGCCGTGAGCCGCGCGAGGAAGATTTCGTGAAGCCGCTTCAGCGCAAAATGATAGCGCTTCAACCGCCTCACACAGTCCGTGACCGACAAGCCCGGCTTCTGCGCTTCGGCGAAAGTGGCGAGACCCGCGAGCGCGGGCAGGCTGGGGATGATCGGCGCGTTCATGCCGGAATTATGAAGCCCCGATGTCGTCGCGCAAGCACACGCGATCCCGCGGGCACGACCGCTTCACGCCAGCGGCAAATCCCCGTCTGCGCACAACGACGCCTTCCCGAACGTCTTCAGTTCGGTGTGACCGAGCGCATGCGCGATCGTGAGCCAGAGCCGGTTGTGGGCGACCTTGTCGAACTGCAACGCGCGCCCCATTTGGAACCCGGCGCCGCCGCCGACGAGGATGAGCGGGATATTGTCGAGCGTGTGCGAATTGCCTTTGCCGAGTTCGTTCGTCCAAACGAGCAGGGTGTGGTCGAGCATCGAACCTTCGCCGGTCGGCTCGGGTGTCTCGCTGAGGCGTTGCGCGAGAAAGGCAAATTCACGCGCAAACCACGTGTTGATCTTCAGCAGCTTGGCGTACGACTCCTTGTTGTCATCGGGGTCGTGCGAGAGCGAGTGGTGCCCCTCCTCGATGCCGAGCCAGCGCATCTGCGCCTGGCCGACGCTTCGCATGTATTGCAGCGTCGCCACGCGGGTCATGTCGTTGGAAAGCGCGTTGACGAGCAGGTTGATCTGCATCCGCGAAAGCTGGGGCGTGTTGTCGTTGACCAGCTCGATGCCCGGATCGAGCTCGGGCATCGGATGATCGAGCTTCGTTTCGACGGGATTCTGCAACTCCTGTTCGAGGCCGCGCACCAGCGTGACGTGCTCCTCCAGCATCGCCTTGTCGCGCGCGCTGAGCTTCGCGGAAACGCGCGTCAGATCCTCGCGCACCGCATCGAGGATGCTCGCGAGACTGTCCTTGTCCTTCATCTGCCCATAAAGCTTCTCAAACATCCGGTAAGGATCGTCGATCGGCGCCACGGGCTGGTTCGGACCGGCGTAACTCATGCGCGTCCACGGGTCCGCACGGTTCGGCACGGCGACACCGAACTCCAGCGAACCAAAGCGCGTCTTCGTCTCCGGGCGGCTCTGGTAAAAGTTTTTGATCTCCTGATCGATCGAGATACTGCCGGCCCAACCCGCCGGATTGTCCGAGCCGCCCTGGATATTCCCTGGCAAGAGCTCGCTGCCGGTGAGGAGACAACTCATTCCCCGCATGTGGCTGTCGCCGTCGCCGCGGATCTTGTTGTGGACGCCATTGAGAATGAGCGTGCGATCCTTGAATGGCGCGAGTGGTTCGAGGATCGACTTGAAGGTAAACTCGCCCCCCTCCTCGTCCGGCCAGAAATCCTTCGGCAGCGTTCCGTTCGGTGAAAACATGATGACCACTCGCTGGCGTCGTTGCGGCATCGGAGCGCCATTCAAGCTCGGCAGCCCTGCGAGGAAGGGCAGCGCGGAGGCGGATACGCCCAGATTGCGGAGGAATTGGCGGCGATTGAGGAGCGGTATCATGGCGTGGATGGAATTTGCGCAACGTTCGGCGCTGCTGGCCGTCCGTGAGTGGCCGACGTGATCGCGATGTCGGCGAGCAGCTTCGTGATGTTGAAACCCGACGCCTCAAACTGCTGGCGCAACTCCTCGAGCGTCCGCTCGCCAAAGGCCGGCGCGGGTTGCTTCACCGTGTGATTGAAAAGCTGGCGCACGAACGCGCGGTGCGCGCTTTCGCTGCCGAGCGCGTAGTCGGCGACGTCCTTCGGGCCGGCGATCTTGACGACGCGGCCGTCGTCCGCATCGAACTGATCCTCGGCATGCACCGGCTTGTTGTTGTCCTGTGTCCGCCAGCGGCCCACGGCGTCGAAATGCTCCAAGCTGAAACCGAGCGGATTGATCGACGAGTGGCAGCCCATGCAGGTCGCGTTTTTCGTCAGCTCCACCACCTTCTCGCGCATCGTCAAAGTCGGATCGAATTTCGCATCCTCAAACGCCACGGCGACCGATGGGTTTTTGAGCGCCAGCCCGACGATGTTCCGGCTCAGGAACACCCCGCGATGGATCGGCGAAGTCGTGCGGCTGTAGGCGAGCGACGACAGTAGATACGGATGCGTGATGACACCCGCCCGCTGCTGCGGATCGAACCCAACCCGCTGAAAGTCTTCGCCGGCGACGGGCTTTCCGTAAAACTTCCCGAGCCGCTCGTTCAGCCACAGGTAATCCGCGGTGAGCAGCTTCCGATAGTCCGAGCCTTCGCTCCACACGACCTCGTCGACGAATCGCCACAGCGACTCCCGCAGGTCGGCCATCATCGCGTCGTCAAACTCGGGGAAAACTTTCGCGTCCTTCGTCGCGTTTTCGGCGCGGTCGAGCTCCAGCCAGTGGTGGAAAAAGCCGTGCAATTTCGCCTGCGTCCGCGGGTCGGCGATCATGCGCTGCGCTTCACGGGCAATTTCCTCGCGCGTGTGCAGCTTGCCCTCGCCCGCCGCCTTCGCCAGTCGCGCATCCGGCAGCGAATCCCACAGGGTCGACGCCAGATTGGCCGCCACGCGCCAATCGTCCACGGCATCTCCATGCGCCAACACGGGATAGAGAAAGCGCGGCGATTTCAAAGCGAGTAGCACCGCTCGTTTCACCGCCAGTTCGGGGGACGGCGCGCTGACGAAATTTCGCCCGATAACGCTCTCTCGCTGCTCGTCGGAAAGCGGGCGGCGGAAAGCGGCCTCGACGAATCGCCGCGCGAAATCCTGCAGTTTCTCGGCGCGGTCTGGAGCTCCGGCTTTCGTCCCGGCGAGCCCGTCCAGGTTCTGCTCCACGTGCGCCGCGACTTCGAGCGCCGCGCGCGTCGTGGCCTGGTCCCACTCCTTTGAAATCGTCGTCCCGCGCTCGTAGCCGTCGCTTCGGTCATCCGCAGGAAAGCCGGTCGTCACGACCGCAGTCATCTGCCGCCCGGACGGCAGGAGGTGGTCGCGCGGGATGATCGCCACGCGGCCATGCGGCGGCTTCCACAGCAGTTCGACCGAAGCGCTCTTCTCCTTGTATTTGAAATGTTCGAGCGTGATCGGATACGCGCGGCCTCCGAGCAGGAAGATGCTCTTCCGCTCCTCTCGCACCGCCGGCCCGGGCGTTACCCATCCGTCGATCAGCGGGTCCTTGGGATTGTTGACGTAAAGGCGCACGCCGTTCTCCGTCTTCACGATGAACTCGTAGGTGCCGGTCTCTGGCGCGATGATCGAACCCTCCCAACGAAGGTTGAATTCCTCCGAGCGAAGCCGCGCCGAATCGGGGCTCTCGTCGGCGAACTTGAACGAGATATGCCCGTCGACCTGGTCGTAACGCAAACGCTCCTTCTCCTTGCGTTTCCCCTCGTCCTTTTCCGGCGGGAGTTGAGGCCCAAACTCCAGCCGCTTCTTGCCGGAATACTGCGCCTTGAGGCCGCGCTCGCTGCCGAATGGACGATCGGCATCCCCGCGAAAGCGCCCGATGAGATCGGCGACCGAATTTTGATACTGCCCGACGGTGAGACGCGTGAGGTTTTCCAGGACCGGATGATTCCGCGCCTGCGCCGCCGCCGAATAAAACGCATCGAAAATGTAGGCCGCGACATTGGCCGCATCCTCGCCCACGCAAGTCCCCTCCTTGCCGTCCGGCATCGCCCGCGAAATGTATTTCTTCAGCGACTCCACGCTGCGGCGGCCAACGAGCGGATCGTCATATTTGTCCGCCACGCCCTCGCCCTTCGGCCCGTGGCAATCGGCGCACATCTTCTGGTAAACCTGCGCGCCGGGATGATCGGCAGTCGGCTCCGCCGAAACCGCGCCGACCCACGCGAGCGACAATGCGCCGAGCCTCGCGCATAAAGCGAGGCGGCGAGGGCGAAAGTCGGATTTCAGGCGGCGCGGCATCACCCACCCTAAGGCCAAACGGCCCGACTTCCTTTGAACAAAAGGGCGGCCCCTCCTCCCCTCAGAGGACGGTTATTCCGCGCCGGCTTCGCGGCCCATCAGGTTCGCCATCGCGTCTCGCGGCGAAAGGGTGCCGTCGAGGAGCGCCCGCATCTGAGTGATGATGGGCGCGTCGATTCCGGCGCGTTCGGCCGCTTCGTTGGCGCTGTAGGTCGTCGGAATGCCTTCGGCGACCATGTTCATCGAGGCCACGATATCGGCGAGCCGTTCGCCGCGCCCGAGCCGCTCGCCCACGGCGCGGTTGCGGCTGTGTTTGGAAAAGCATGTGACCATGAGATCCCCGATGCCGCTGAGGCCCTGAAAGGTTTCGCGTTTTCCCCCGAGCGCGCTGCCGAGGCGGCTGAGTTCGGTCAGTGCGCGGGTCACGAGCGCGGCCTTTGCGTTGTCACCGAGACCGAGCCCATCGCTGACGCCGGCGGCGAGCGCGAAGATGTTTTTCAGCGCGCCACCGAGTTCGATGCCGGCCACGTCGGCGCTCGTGTAGGGGCGGAAGGACGGCGCGACAAACGCCTGCTGGAGCCGCTGCGCGAGCGCCCCATCCTGTGCGCCGAGCACGATCGCCGTCGGCATCCGTTTGACCACTTCCTCCGCGTGACTCGGCCCCGACAGCACGGCGACCGGATGCCCCGGCAGCGATTCGGCGATGATTTCGCTCATGCGCAATCCGCTGCCGCGCTCGACGCCTTTCGTGCAGGAAAGCAGCACCGCGCCGGAGTTCAGGTCCGTCGTCGAAAGGCGCGCCGTCACTTCCCTCATCGCCTTCGACGGTGTGACGACCAACACAAGATCGCACGCGGCGAGGTCCTCCAGTTCGGTGGTGAGCTTCCACACGTCCGGCAACGCGACGCCCGGAAGATAAGCGGTATTCGCGAGCGTCCGCCGCATCTCCGCGATGTGCGCCGCCTCGTGGCCCCAGAGCGTGATCGGAAAACCTTTCCCGTGCAGCAGCAGCGCCAGCGCAGTTCCCCAACTGCCCGCGCCGACGATCCCGACATTCTTGAAACTCATGGCGCTGGCGCCTCCGACGGTTTTTTCGTGCCGAATCGATTCTCAGTCCCGGCGACGAGGCGCTTGATGTTGTCGCGGTGGAGCCGGATGACGAGCAGCGCCGCGGCGCATGCGAAGTAGAAGAACGGCCAGCCGTGGATCTGCCCGAGGAACATGAGCCCGATGACGATGACCGGCAGCGCCACGGCCGCCACGATCGAGGCGAGTGAAACGTAACGAGAGACTTTGAACACGGCGCCCCAGACGGCAAACGTGAGCAGCGCCGCGAGCGGCATCATTCCAAAGATCACCCCGAGCGAAGTCGCCACACCCTTGCCGCCCTTGCCGCGCAGCCAGACCGGGAATGTGTGGCCGAGGATGCAGCCGATCGCGGCCGCGATTCCGGCGTAGCCGGGCTGCACAAAATCGATGCGCTCCCGCAAATGCGGCAAGGCGACGTGGATCGGCCACCGCGCGGCGATGGAGATTCCAAGGATCACCGCACACCAGCCTTTCGCCGCGTCGCAGAAAAAGGTGAACAGGCCGCAGCCTTTGCCGAGCACGCGCCAGACGTTGGTGGCGCCGATGTTCTTGCTGCCGTGCTCGCGGATGTCGATGCCACGCCACTTTCCAACCAGCAGCCCAAACGGGATCGACCCGAGCAGGTAGGCGAAAATCACGATGACGGCGAAGACGGGGATCATGCAGTCAGCGTTTGCGTTTGGCGGCGAGCGCCGTCTCGATCTTGCCGAGCGGGAGCGTGTTCACGACGTCTTTGCGCGTCAGCCAGCCTTTGCGCGCCGCGCCGATGCCGTACCAAAGATGCCGGAGCTGCGAGGGATGATGCGCGTCGGGATTGATCGAACACTTGACTCCTTTTTCCTTCGCGAGCGGCCACCACCGCCAGTCCATGTCCAGCCGCCACGGGCTGCAGTTCAGCTCGATGATCGTCCCCGTCTCCGCCGCCGCTTCGATGATCGCGGGCACATCCACTTGATACCCCTCGCGCGAGAGGAGCAGCCGCCCGGTGAGGTGGCCGAGCATCGTCACGTATGGATTCGAGATCGCGCGGATGATGCGCGCGGTCATCTCGGGTTCGGGCATCGTGAAGGACGCGTGCACGCTCGCCACGCAGTAGTCGAGCCGCGCGAGCAGGTCGTCGGGAAAATCGAGCGAGCCGTCCTTCAAAATGTCGACCTCGCTGCCGGCGAAGATCTTGAACGCGCCGTCGTACGTTTCGTTCAGCGCGCGAATCTCCGCGATCTGCGCGAGCACACGGTCGGTCTCCAGCCCGTGCGCTTGAAAAGACGCCTTCGAGTGATCGGCGATGCCGAGGTATTGCAGGCCCAGCTCCTGCGCGGCGTCCGCCATCTCCACGAGCGTGCCGCGGCCGTCGCTGGCGGTCGTGTGATTGTGAAAGGTGCCGCGCAGATTCTCCAACTCGATGAGGTCGGGCAGCGTGTGTTTTTCCGCGGCGGCGAATTCCCCGCGATCCTCGCGCAGCTCCGGCTCGACGTAATCGAGATCCATCGCCCGATAAAGGTCGCGCTCCTCGCGCACCGGCGGCGGCGGCTCCGAGGTCGAGCCTTCCAGCGCGCCGAGCCGGTATTCGTTCAGCGTCCAGCCGCGCGCGAGCGCCCGCTGGCGCATGATGATGTTGTGCTCCTTCGAGCCGGTGAAATAATTCAGGGCGAACGGAAACTCGACGTCCTTCACCACACGGAGGTCGGCCTGGATGTGGTTCTTCAGACGCACGCTCGATTTCGTGGCGCCGTGGGCGAGCACACTTTCCACCATCTCGTGGCCGACGAAATAATCCGATACCGCCTCGGGCGCCTTCGTCGAAACGAGGAAGTCGAGATCGCCCACGATCTCCTTCCGGCGCCGGTAGCTGCCACAAACGCTCACGCGCGTGACGTCCGGATGCTCGCGCAAGTCGGCGAGCAGCCGCTCGGCATCCTGCGCGATGTCGCCGAGCTTAAAGCGGCCCGCGTGTTGTTTCCGCGCCTCGATCGCCGCGAGGATGTTGTCCGCCGTCTTTTTTCCAAAGCCCGGCAGCACCGCGACGCGGCCATCGAGCGTGGCTTTGGTGAGTTCCTCCAGATTCGTCACGCCGAGCTTTTCCCACATCGCCTTGATCTTCTTCGGGCCGAGACCCTGCAGCTCGAAAAGCTCAAACAACCCGGGCGGGAACTCCGCCTTCAGTCGCGTGAAGTATCCCAGCTCCCCGGTCGTCACCATCTCAGCGATCTTCTCCGAGATCGCCTTGCCGACGCCGGGGATTTCGCCGAGCCGCTCCTCGGCCACGGCCTTCGCCAGATCGCCCGGCCACGTCTCGAGCGCCCGCGCCGCGTTTGTATAGGCGCGCACCTTAAACACGACCTCGCCTTTCAACTCGAGCATCTGCGCGATCGATTCAAAAGTGTCGGCGATTTGGTCCTTGGTCATCTGCGGCATGAGGCGGGCCGCGAATCTAGGACGCGCGACAAAGCGCTGTCACGCGCATTGACGCGATCGCACCGAGCCGCGACCGGCGCCCTGTCTCACGCCTACGATTTGCCCCTCCCGCGTGCTATATTGGCGCTGACCCCATGAAGTTCTTCGGCCCATCCTTCTGCCTGTTCGCCACGCTGCCCCTGTTCGCCAGTGCGGCCGAGATCGATTTTGCGAAGGAGATTCGCCCGCTGCTCTCAGAAAACTGCTTCACCTGCCACGGCCCCGACTCGAATAAACGCAAGGCGGGGCTGCGGCTCGATCAGAAGGATTCGGCCTTTGGAAAAGCGGAGTCCGGCGAGGTGGCGATCGTGCCCGGCGACGTCGAAAAGAGCGAATTGCTGCGGCGCATCGGATCGACGGACAAAGACGAAATGATGCCGCCGCCCAAGGAGCACAAGCGGCTGACGCCCGAGCAAGTCGCGCTGCTGCGGCGATGGGTGAAAGAGGGCGCCGTCTGGACGGGGCATTGGGCATTTCAATCCGTGAAGCCCGTCGCCGTGCCCGCGGTGGCCGGCGCGGGACCGATCGACGCCTTTGTCCGCGAACGGCTCACGAAGGAAAAACTCGCGCCAGCGCCCGAGGAGGAAAAGGCGCGGTTGCTCCGGCGCGTGACGCTGGACCTGACCGGGCTCCCGCCGACGATCCAGGACACGGATGCTTTCCTCGCGGACCCATCGACAACCGCCTACGAGAAGGCGGTCGACCGCGCGCTGGCCTCACCGCATTTCGGCGAGCGCCTCGCGCTGCCGTGGCTCGATCTCGCGCGCTACGGCGACACGAGCGGCTACCATAACGATTCGCTGCGAGACATGTGGCTGTGGCGCGAGTGGGTCATCAAGGCCTTCAACGCCAACATGCCCTTCGACGAGTTCACGATCGAGCAACTCGCAGGCGACCTCCTTCCCAACGCGACGATCGATCAGCAGATCGCATCGGGTTTTCATCGCAACGTGATGACGAGCGACGAGGGCGGGCTGATCGACGAGGAGTATCTGAATCTCTACGTCGTCGATCGAGTGGCGACGACCGGCGTGACGTGGCTCGGCATGACCGTGGCGTGCGCGCAATGCCACGACCACAAATACGATCCGATCACGCAGCGCGATTTCTACCAGGTCTATGCGTTCTTTCATAACGTGCCCGAGAACGGCAAGGACGGCGTGCGCGACCGGAACCCAAAGCCGTTTTTGCGGGTGCCGACGGCGGTGCAGGATCAGGACCTGAAGCGTCTCGAAGGCGAACTCGCGGCAGCGACGAAGACCGAGCAGGACATCGCGAAGACCCTGGATCCGCGCCAGGCCGAATGGGAAAAGCAGGTGACCGCGAGCGGGAAGGCCGGCGAGCCAAAAGGACCCTGGGTGAAGATCCCGCTCGATGCAGACGGCTCGGGCACGAGCGACGACGGAAAAAAAGTCGAGGGCGAGTTGAAGGGCGAGGCGACGTTCGTGGACGGAGCGGTGGACAAGAGTTTCCGCGTCGAGAGCAAGGGCTGGATCGAATACGGGGACAAGTTCGGCTTTGAGAAAGATCAGGCGTTCACCGTGTCCGCATGGCTGCGGCTGAAGCCGCAGGGCGGGGCACCCTTCGGCAAGATGGAGGCGGGCGGCAACGTGCGCGGCTGGGATCTGGAATTCCACGGCACGCGGCCGAGCTTTCACCTCATCAACCAATGGCCCGGCAACGCGATTCACGTGCAAGCGGAGCGCGACCTGCCGGTGGACACCTTTCTGCACCTCGCGGTGACGTATGATGGCTCCGGGAAAGGCGCCGGCGTGAAGATGTTTGTGAACGGCCAGCTCGAAAAGACGAAGGTCGTCATCGACAACCTGTCGGACACGATCAAGACGGACGCGGCCTTCAGCATCGGCCGGCGCGGCGGCGCGGGGACGACCTTCACGGGGCGCGTGGACGACTTCCGCATCTACGGACGCCCGCTCGCCTCAGCGGAGGTCGCGACGCTCGGAGGCGGCGCGAATTTCGCCATCGCCGCGATCGCGCCGGACCAACGCACGCCGGAACAGAAGACGCAGATTCAAAAGTTTTTCCGCGAAACGCAGGTGCCGGAAATCGCCGAGGCGCAAAAGAAAACCGCGGACATCAAGAAGGCGAAGGACGCGGTCGAAAAAGAAATCCCGAACACGATGGTGATGTCGGAAATGGAGAAGCCGCGTGACACGTTCATCAAGGTGCGCGGTGCATACGATCAGAATGGCGAAAAGGTCGCGGCCGCCGTGCCCGCCTTTCTGCCACAGGTACCGCCGAGAGCCGATGGGAAGCTGCTCAACCGGGTCGATTTCGCCAAATGGCTCGTGAGCAAGGACCAGCCGCTGACCGCCCGCGTGACGGTGAATCGCTGGTGGGCCATGCTCTTCGGCACCGGGCTCGTGAAGACGCTGAACGATTTCGGTTCGCAAGGCGAATGGCCGAGCCATCCCGAGCTGCTCGACTGGCTGGCGGGCGACTTCATGCGCGACTGGAACGTGAAGCGCGCGCTCAAGCAGATGGTCATGAGTGCGACCTACCGGCAGTCCTCCCGCGTCGCCCCCGAACTCCTCGCCCGCGACAGCGAAAACCGCCTGCTCGCACACGGCCCGCGCCAGCGCCTCGACGCCGAGATCATTCGCGACAATGCGCTCGCCATCGCGGGCATCCTCGATGAGCGCCTCGGCGGGAAAAGCATCAAGCCCGCGCAGCCGCCCGGCACCTGGGAGATCAACGAAATGGGCGGCTACAATTACGACAAGTCGAAGGGCACGGACCTTTACCGGCGCGGCCTCTACGTCTACTGGCGGCGCTCCACGGTCTATCCGTCCTTCATCACGCTCGACGCGCCGACGCGGGAGTTTTGCGTGGCGCAACGCGCGCGGACGAGCACGCCGCTGCAATCGCTCGTGCTGATGAATGATCCCGTCTTCGTCGAAGCCGCCCGCGCCTTCGCCCAACGCGTCCTGCGCGAGGGTGGGCCGGATAACACGACGCGCCTCCGTTTCGCCTGGCGTCTCGCACTCGCTCGCCCGCCGTCGGAAAAGGAACTCGCCGTGCTCGCGAAGACCCTCGATGCGCAGCTCGCGACTTACGCGCAGGACAAGGCGGGCGCCGCCGCGCTCCTCAAGATCGGCGACCTTCCGAAGCCCGCGAACGTGGACGATGGCGAACTCGCAGCATGGACGACGCTCGGCAACGTGTTGCTGAACCTGAACGAAACCATCACCAACTGACCCCATGGACGAACTGACCGCGAAAATCCAGACCGCGCTCTCCCGCCGCGCGTTTCTCCAAAAGAGCACCACGGGCATCGGCGCGCTCGCGCTGACGTCGCTTTTTAATCCGAACCTCTTCGCAGCGGACGCCGGCCCGGCGGTTCCCGGCGCGCTGGGACACCTGCATTTTGCCCCGAAGGCGAAGCGGATCATCTACCTCTTTATGTCCGGTGCACCGTCGCACCTCGATCTCTTCGACCCGAAGCCGAAGCTGACCGAGATGACGGGGAAAGATCTGCCGGACAGCGTTCGCAAGGGACAGCGGATCACCACGATGACGAGCGGGCAGAAGAATCTGCTATGCGTCGGCTCACCGTTTAAGTTCGAGAAATACGGGCAGTCCGGGATGGACCTTTCGGAGTTGCTGCCCGGCCTTTCAAAAATCACCGACGACTGCACGTTCGTGCGGTCGATCTTCACGGACCCGATCAACCACGATCCCGCGGTCACGTTTTTCGCCACGGGCCATCAGCAGCCGGGCCGCCCGACGATGGGCGCATGGCTCGCCTACGGACTCGGCAGCGACAATCGCGACCTGCCTTCCTTCGTGGTGCTGACGAGCGGCGGCGGCGGACAGACGCTCCAGACGCGATATTGGGGCAGCGGATTTCTGCCCGCGCAATACGGCGGGGTGCAGTTCCGCAATGCGGGCGATCCGGTGCTCTACGTTTCCAATCCCGCGGGCATCACCGGCGCGACGCGGAGGCAGCTCCTCGACGCGACGAATGACCTGAACCGCATGGCGCTCGGCGAGATCGGCGACCCGGCGATCACCGCGCAAATTGAAAACTACGAACTCGCCTTCCGGATGCAGACGAGCGTGCCGGAGCTGACGGACCTTTCGAAGGAGCCGAAGGAAGTCCTCGACCTTTATGGCGCGACGCCCGGCCAGCCGAGCTTTGCCAACAACTGCCTGCTCGCCCGCCGGCTCGCCGAACGCGACGTGCGTTTCATCCAGCTCTGCCATCGCGATTGGGATCATCACGGCGGCCTGCCGAGCGGCTTGCGGCAAAAGTGCAAGGAGACCGATCAGGCGAGCGCGGCGCTGGTGCAGGACTTGAAGCAGCGGGGGCTGCTCGACGATACGCTGGTCATCTGGGGCGGCGAATTCGGACGCACCGCCTACTCGCAAGGCGAGATCAAGCCGGACAATTTCGGACGGGATCATCATCCTCGTTGTTTCACGATGTGGATGGCCGGCGGCGGCATGAAGAAAGGGCTCGTCTACGGCGAGACGGATGAATTCGGCTACAACATCGTCCGCGATCCGGTGCATGTGCACGATCTGCACGCCACGCTGCTCCAGCAGCTCGGCGTGGATCACAAACGCCTCCTCTTCCGCCACGAAGGCCGCGACTACCGGCTCACGGACGTGGCCGGCAACGTGGTCAAACCGCTCATCGCGTAAGCTCCCAACCTTTTCCCATGGCCACCTACGTTTACGAAACGATCCCGCAGAAGAAGGGGCAGAAGCCACGCCAGTTTGAGTTTGTGCAAAAGATGAGCGACGCGGCCCTGACGCACGACCCGGAGAGCGGTCTGCCCGTCCGGCGTGTCATCATCGGCGGCAGCGGCAACATCATGCGCGGCACGTCGATCCTTTCGATGAACAATCCGCGGAAAGGCCGCTGACGCTTAATCCGCGTCGAGCTGATCGATTTCCCGGCGCTCACGTTTGGTCGGGCGACCCGCGCCTTTCGGACGGAAGCCGAGCCGTGGCAGGCGATCGGCGCGCTGCTTTTCGTATTCCTCCGGCGGAGTGAGGTCCTCCGCATATTCGGGGACCAGCTTTGCCCCGACACGCGACCGCGGCGCGGCGATGACCCGGAGCGTGCGCGTCATGATGCCGACTCGCGCCGCGACCAGTTCGCCGGGCTTCGGAGTGTGCGCGGGCTTCGCGGCCACGCCGTTCACCTTCACGTGGCCGCCCTTGATCGCGTCGGCGGCCAGCGTGCGGGATTTGAAAGCGCGGACGGCCCAGAGCCATTGATCGAGTCGCATGATCGGCATCTTAATCTCGCGCCGATGGAAAACCAGATTGGCGTGCCGGGTGACGTGTGTTGTGGTGGGCGCCATGAAGTTCCCCGCCGTGCTCGTGCTCGCCCTCCCGCTGTCGCTCTTCGCCGCGGAGGACGGCTTCGTCCCGCTCTTCGATGGCAAGACCCTCGGCGGCTGGGTAAACGTGAACTGCGCGCCGGAAACGTGGACGGTGCGCGAGGGGATGCTGCACTGCGACGGCATCCCGACCGGCGCCCTCCGAACCGAACGCCAATACGAAAACTTCATCCTCGAACTCGAATGGCGGCACCTGAAACCGGCGGGCAATGCCGGCGTGTTCATCTGGGCCAGCGGGCTGCCTGCGCAAGGTCAGCCGTTCCTGCGGGCGATCGAGGTGCAGGTGCTCGACCACGGCTACGGGAATACGGCGAGCTACACGACTCACGGCGATGTTTTCGCGATCCACGGCTCGACGATGAAGCCGTTTTCCCCGAGCAAAGGGATGCGCAGTTTTCCCACTGAACATCGGAGCAAACCTTCGCCGGAATGGAACCATTACCGAATCACTTGCAAAGACGGCACGCTGCGGCTGGCCGTGAATGGAGCCGAGGTTTCCGGGGGTGAAGAATGTGTTTGGCGGAAAGGTTACATCGGCCTCGAAAGCGAAGGTGGCGAGGTCGATTGGCGGAATCTCCAAATCAAGGAGCTGCCGCCCTCGGGCGCGACGCCGGAGCAAACTGCGCCGACCCCGCAAGGGTGGCAAAGCATCTACGAAGGCCGCAGCCTGCGGGGGTGGCGCGAAGCCGCCGGCTGGAAGGCGAGCGACTGGGAGCTCAAGGCCGCCGCGGACGCACTGCCGCTTTGGAGGGAAGGCGCGCGCGGGGATTTCGAGCTGCAACTCGACTGGTCTTGGGCGACCGCACCGAGCGCCAGCGTCCCGCCGCTGATCCTGCGGGCTGGCGCCGATCGCGAGATCCGGCTCCCGGCGCTGCCCGAGGCACGCACGAAGGGCTGGAACCGTCTCGCCGTTTCGCGCCGCGGGACTCAGCTCTCGCTCACGCTCAACGACTCACCGGCCGGTCAGATCGAAGTCCCCGCCGCTCCCATCACGCCCGGCCTCGATCCGAGCGGCACCGCGATTTCGTGCGCGAGTCTTTTTGTAAAATGAGCGGCGGCCCGTTTCCAAACGCGTCCGCTCCGCCACGGCCATGAAATTTCTCATCAGCAACGACGACGGGATCGACGCGCCCGGCCTCGCCGCATTGATCGACGCCGCGAGCGGCTTCGGCAGCCCCGTCGTCGTCGCCCCCGCCGGGCCGCAGTCCGGCGTCAGCCACATGATCACTTGGGAAAAAAGCGTCCGCCTCGAACCGCGCGGCGCGGATCGCTTCGCGGTGCACGGCACGCCCGCCGACTGCGCCCGACTCGGCCTGCTCCGCGTCGCGCCGGACGCGAAGTGGGTGCTCAGCGGCATCAATGCCGGCGGCAATCTGGGCGCGGATATTTATTACTCGGGCACCGTCGCCGCCGTCCGGGAAGGCGTGCTCCACGGCTGGCCCGGCATCGCCTTTTCCCAATACCTTTCCGACAAACGGGAACTCGACTGGCGACGCGCCGGTCGCTGGGTCGCCCGCGTCCTCGCCGATCTGCTGCCGCGTCCGATCGAGCCGGGCCTTTTCTACAACGTCAATCTCCCGCACCTCGCCGCCGACGCGCCCGAGCCCGGCCTCGTTTTCTGCCCCGTCGACCCTCACCCGCTCCCGCTCAGCTATCGGCACGAGGAAGACGATCATCACCGTTACGACGGCATCTACAATGATCGCCAGCGCCAGCCTGGGTCGGATGTGGACACCTGTTTCGCCGGCCGCATCGCGGTCACGGCCGTGCGGCTTTTCTAGGTGCCCCGCGGTGTTGTTGCACGATCGTTGCTAGCCAGCGCTGCGGGCCGGGGTTAAAAGGCGCGCCTATGAAATCGCTCGCCACCGCCATCCTGCTCGCTGCCTCGCTTCCCGTCTTCGCCGGGGACGCCAAATGGCCGCGCTTCCGCGGGCCCGAGGGTGCCGGGGTGGCGGATGGGGAGAAGCCGCCGACCGAGTTCGGCCCGGACAAAAATGTGCTCTGGCAAGTCGCCACGCCATCCGGTCCGTCGTCGCCGTGCATCTGGAAGGACCGCATTTTTCTCACGGCCTTCGACGGCGGCAAGCTGTGGACGCTTTGCCTCGATCGCACGAACGGCAAGGAACTCTGGCGCCGGGATGCGGGCGCGGAAAAGATCGAGGCTTTTATGCCGAGCCAGGGCAGCCCCGCCGCCGCGACGCCCACGACGGACGGCGAGCGCGTCATCGTTTATTTCGGCTCGTGCGGGCTCATCGCATACGATTTTGCCGGCAAGGAACTCTGGCGCCATACGCTTCCGTGCGCCGAGACGAACAACGACTTCGGCAGCGGCACCTCGCCCATCCTCGCCGACGGGCTGGTCGTGCTTGTGCGTGATTTGAAAGTAGACTCCACCGTCATCGCGCTCGACGCCGCGACCGGCAAACCCGCGTGGAAAACGCCGCGTCCGGGCGTATCGACCGGATACTCCACCCCGATCATTTGGGAACACGACGGGCGAAAGGAGCTGATCGTCTCTGGCGGACTGGCGATGAAATCCTACGATCTCAAGACCGGCACCGAACGCTGGCTGATGCGCGACCTGGCAGCGGTCAATTGCACATCGCCCGTCGTCGGCGACGGCCTGCTTTACTTCGCCGGTTGGTCGCCCGCGGGCGAAGATGCCCCGATGCCTGCGTTCGCCGACCTGCTGAAAGCCGACACCGACGGCGACGGAAAACTCTCCCGCGCCGAAGCGCAGCAAACTTTCCTCAAGGACTTCTTTTCCGCCCAGGACACCGACAAGGATGGCTTCCTCACCACCGCCGAATGGGACGCGCAGATCAACTATCTCAAACGCGGCAAAAACCGGCTCATCGCGGTGAAGCCGGGCGGAAGCGGCGACATCACCGCCACGCACGTGGTTTGGGAGAAATCCAAAGGCCTGCCCTACGTTCCGAGCCCGTTGCTCTACCACGGCGCGCTGTTCCTGGTGAAGGACGGCGGCCTCGCCTCCTCCTACGACGCCACCACCGGCGCGCCGCAGTATGAGCAGCAACGCCTCGATATCCCCGGCCCCTGCTACGCGTCGCCCGTCGCCGCCGACGGCCACATCTACCTCGTGAATCTCGACGGCAAAGCCGCCACGCTCGCCGCCGGCGCCAAGCCGGACGTGCTCTGGCGCGCCGACTTCAAGGAGCGCATCGCCGCCACTCCCGCCATCGCCGACGACACGCTCTACATCCGCACCGACTCGAAGCTGTTCGCGTTCAAACAGCCCAAATAAGGGGGCGAGCTTTCGCCAACGCAAAACATCCCGTGGCCACTGCTGAACAGGACCACGGGATGTAATGGAATTCTGGGCTTTCGCGTCGCGCCTTACCGAAGGAACGCCTCGTGCAGGCCGCCGTCCACGGTGATAACCTGGCCGGTCGTCTTGCTCAGCCGATTGCTGATGAGCAGGAAGTAGGCTTCCGCCTGGTCGGCGGGCGTGATGGGCGCCTTCGTCAGGGTGCGATCGGCATAGAATTGCGCGAGCTTTGAGACGAGCGACTCGGTGGCTTCGTCTTCGGTGTAAGGAATGTTGTACTTCGCCAGCGAGCCGATGACCCGGTCCCGAGGGAACATGGCACTGCCTTGCACGACGGTCGCCGGGGCGACGCCATTGACGCGGACGAGCGGGGAAAGCTCTATGGCGAGTTCGCGGACGAGATGGTTCGCCGCGGCCTTGCTCGTGTCGTAGGCGACGCTGCCTTTCTTGGCGACGGCGGCGTTGGCGCTGGTCGTAAGGACGAGGTTGCCTTTGAGCCCCTGCTCCTTCCACGTCTTGAACGCTTCGTCGCCGACGAGGTAGCTGCCGGTCACGTTGACGTTGAAGACGAACGCCCACTTGTCGTCGGGAATGTGGCCCGAGGTGTCGCTCGGCCAGAAGACTCCGGCAGTGACCGCGATGTGATCGAAGCCGCCATACGCGAGGGCGACCTCGTCGAGCATGGCGCGGATGCTGGCGCGATCGGTGATGTTACACGCCAAACCGACGGCTGGACCGCAGCCGGAGATGCCATTTCCAGCGACGCCGATACCGATCCCGTACTTGTCGGTGATCTCCTTCGCGGTCGCGTCCGCGGCGTCCTTATTCATATCGACGCAGACGATGTGCGCGCCTTCCTTCACCAGCCGATGCGCCGTCTCCTTGCCGATGCCGCTGCCGGCTCCGATGACGATGACCACCTGCCGCGCGAGTTCTTTTTCGGCGGGCATCCGCTTCAGCTTCGCCTCTTCGAGCAGCCAGTATTCGATGTCGAATGCCTCCTGTTGCGGGAGCGCGATGTATTCGTCGATCGCCTCCGCGCCGCGCATGACTTCGACGGCGCAGTTGTAAAACTCCGCGGTGACACGCGACTCGGACTTATCCTTGCCCCAGGCGATCATGCCCAGGCCGGGGATGAGGATGACGGTCGGGTTCGGGTCGCGCTGCGCTGGCGAGTTGGCGTGTTTGCACTTTTGGTAATACGCAGCGTAGTCCTTCCGGTATTGGGCGATGCCGTCCGCGAGCTTCGCTTTCAAGGCGGCGAGGTCGTCCGCCTGCGGATTCCAGTCGACGTAGAGCGGCTTGATCTTGGTGCGCAGGAAATGATCCGGGCAGCTCGTGCCGAGTTCCGCGAGGCGCACGGCATCCTTCGAGTTCACGAAACGGAGGATCTTTTCGTCGTCCTGCACGGTGCCGATGAAACGCTTCTGCTGGGAGACCTGGCCGCGCAACCACGGGAGGATCGCCGCGAACTTCCCATTCCGATCCGCAGGCGCGAGTGTCTGGTATTTCGCCCCGCCAAACGCCTTCGCGTCACCGCCCTTGGCCGCGTATTTCTCCTCGATGTAAGCGGACGCTTTTTCGATGAGATCGAGCGTCAGCGTGTAGCAGGCTTTCGCGTCGTCATCCCAGGAAATGAAGCCGTGCTGGCCCATCATGATGGCCTTCACGCCGGGGTTCGCCTTCTCGATCGCCTGCATCGCGAGCCCGAGTTCAAAGCCCGGGCGCATCCAGGTGACGTAGGACATCGCTCCACCAAAAATCTCCTTGGTGAGCTGTTCGCAACGTTTGCTCGCCGCGATCGCGATGATCGCATTCGGATGCATGTGGTCGACATGCTTGCCGGTGAGGAAGGAGTGCAGCGGCGTGTCGATCGAAGACGCGCGCGGGTTCAGGTTGAATGTCGTGTGCGTATACATGCCCACCATGTCGTCTTCGGCCTGCGACTTGAGACCCTTGTCGGTCCGAGCGGCATACAAAGCCTGCATTTCGATGAGCTTCTGCTGGTAGAGGGACGAAAAATTCTCCCGCAGCGAGGTGCGAAGGTCTCCGCCGGAGCCTTTGACCCACAGCGCTTCGACCGACTGCCCGGTCAGCGGGTCCTTTTCCATGATCTTCGACGAAGTATTTCCGCCGCCGGTGTTCGTGATCCGCTGGTCGCCGCCGAGGAGGTTCGAGCGGTAAACGAGGCGGGCAACGGGATCGAGAGCGGCCGCTTTCGCGTCGTCCCAGGAAAAATTAACGTATCGATATGATGGCATGGGTTGTTGGATCAGGGTTAGATTTGCCACCAAGTTTTGCGCGAGTTCCGCAGCGGCGGCAAGCCCCTTGGCAGAACGAGTTTCTCGCTGGCGCGCCTATATGGATTAAACTATGTTCCGCGCATGCCTCATCCCGAAGGTCAATCCAGCGCGGTCGATGTTCCTGATCTCGAAATCAAGAGCATCCTTCTCCTCGACGACGACACCGAACTCGCCGACGTGCTCAAAGACTCGCTCGAAATGCACAACTTCGTGGTGACCACCGTCCGAAACGGCGCCGAAGGTCTGCACGAGGTTATGGCCATGGATTTCGACGTCATCATTTGCGACATGCTGATGCCGAACATGCCCGGCGACATGTTTTACCTCGCGGTGCAAAAGACGAAACCGGAGCTGTGCAAACGCTTCATCTTCATCACCGGCTACAGTGAAATCCCGCGTGTGGATAACTTCCTGAAAAAGATCGACGCTCTCGTCCTCTTCAAGCCCGTGCCGAACGACGAACTGGTCAGAATGATCTCACTCGTCCTCCAACGAACGGGACGGCAGTAGGTCGCCCGGCATCACCAACCGACCGACCGGCGAGCCGACGATTCTCCCCGCCGCGTACACCGTGCGCCCCCGCAAGATCGTCCGCTCCACCCGCGACCGAAGCAGCCGCCCGAGGTAAGGCGTGTGGCGGTGGCGATAATGCAGGGAATCCGCCGCGACGGGCGTCGTCGCCTCGGGATCGACCAACACCAAATCCGCCGCACACCCCGGCGCAAGTCGGCCCTTTTCCGCCGCCAGACCAAAACGATCCGCCACATTCGCGGACGTCACATCCCGGATGAAACTCCAGCCGAGTTCGGCATCCGCGAGCAGAGTCAGGAGATGCTGGCACCCCGCAATGCCGCCCCAGACTTTGAAAAAATCCGGGTCCGTCTTCATCCCCATCGGTGCCGGCGAATGGTCCGAACCGATCGTCTGGACGCCGCCCGCGCGCACGGCTTCGAGCAACGCCCGGCGTTCGCTCTCGGAACGGATCGGCGGCGCGCACTTCGCCAGCGCACCGATGCGCTCCACGTCCTCCTCGTTCAACACGAGGTAATGAGGGCATGTCTCGCAAGTCACGTCCGCACCAAGCGCGCGGGCCTGCGCGACCAATTCAACCCCGGCGGAGCTGCTGACGTGGACGACGTGCAACCGGCAGCCCGTTTCGCCGGCGAGTTCGATCGCCAGCGCGATGGCTTGGAGCTCGATCGCGATCGGCCGCGAATCGAGGTAGTCCCGGATCGTGCTGCCGCGCCGAAGCTCCGGGTGGTCGATCTCAGCGTGGACGGCGACGATCAGCCCGAGTCCCGCCGCGCGCTTCATCCCGGCGCGCAGCGTCCGCGTGTCAGCCGTGGGAAAGTCGTCGATCCCGCTGTCGGACATAAACGCCTTCAGCCCGATCACGCCGCAATCGCGCAACGATTCGAGCTCGTCGAGATTGCCCGGCACCAGCCCACCCCACAGCGCGAAATCCACGAACGACTCCCGCTCCCCGACCGCGCGCTTTTTCGCAAAGGCCACCGCGTCGATGACGGGGGGCGTCGAGTTCAGCGGCATGTCGAAAAAAGTCGTCGTGCCACCCGCTGCGCAGGCGCGTGAGCCGGTCGCGATGCCCTCCCAATCACCTCGGCCCGGCTCGTTGAAATGCACGTGCGCGTCGATCACGCCGGGCAGGACGATCAGACCGGTCGCATCGATCTCTTCGCGTGCGCTGCCTTCCGCGAGTGCCGCGATTTTACCATCGATGATGCCAATGGCTTCATGGGGCGTCGCTCCCCGGATGATCAGGTCGAAATCAGCCATTTTGATTCGCGAGCCCGAGGACAAAATCGCGCAACACCGCCAACGCCTTCGCGACATCCGCCGTCTTGACCGACTCGTCGGGATGATGGCTCAGGCCGCCTTTGCACCGCACGAACAACATCGTGACCGGACAAATCTGCGAGATGGCGACGGCATCGTGACCGGCACCGCTCGGCAGTGAAATCATGCGTAGCTGATGTTTCACCACCGCCTCCGCCATGCTCTCCGTCAGCGCGGGATTGCACGCCACGCTCATCGAGCTCTGCACGCACTTAAATTTCACGCGCAGCCCCCGCTTTTGCGCGATGGCTCTTGACCGTGAAATCAACACCGCCGTCGCGCGGATTCGCCGCATGTTTTCCAGATGACGAATGTCCACCGTGAGCGAAACTTGGTCAGGAATGACGTTACTCACACCCGGTCGCACCGTGATCTGACCCACCGTCGCAGTGACACCGCATCGCTCGACCGCGAGCACGAATTCCGCCGCTCCGCAGAGCGCGTCCCGCCGCTGATTCATGGGTGTCGTTCCCGCATGTCCCGCGCGTCCGGCGAATTCGAATCGCAGCCGCGACTGTCCGGCGATGCCGGTCACAACACCCACCGCAAGGCCTTCCGATTCGAGCACCGGACCTTGCTCGATATGCACTTCGGCATACGCGAGGAACTCCCCGCGCCGACGTTCGGCGCGTTCGATGCCGCGCTCGTCGATGAGGTCCAGATCGGCCTTTCGCAGGGTCCCCGCCATCGCGCGGCTGCCGAGATACGTGGTCTGATAGCGCACGCCTTCCTCGTCGGAAAAACCGACGATCTCGATGTGAAACGGGAACGTGACGCCCGAGGTTTTGAGTTCCTGCACGACCGCGAGCGCCGCGAGCACGCCGAGCGGGCCGTCGTATTTGCCAGCATTGCGCACCGTGTCGAGATGCGAGCCGAGCAGCAACGTCTTCGCGCGCGGGTTCGCGCTGGGCCAGCGTCCGATCAGGTTGAAAGCGGCGTCTTCACCGACATCGAGCCCCGCATCGCGCATCCACGCGCCGACGAGCGCATTCGCCCGCTGCATGGCCGGCGAATGAAATGTGCGCGTGAGGCAACCGGACTCGTCGCTGATCGCGCCGAGTTCGTCGCAGCGCCGCATTAACTCCCGCGATAAGTGCTGTAGGCCCATGGCGTGCAGAGCAACGGAACGTGGTGGCTGGCGGTCGGATCGGTGATACGGAAACGCACCGGGACACCGTCCAGGAATGTCTTGTCGCCGAAGTAGTCGCCGACGTGGAAAAGCAGCTCGTATTCACCCGCGCTCAACGCGTCCCCCGTGAGCAGCGGCACGTCGGCGCGGCCGTCGCTGTTCGTCGTGACTTCCTTCAAAAGCGCCCCCGTTGTCAGATCACGGAGTTCGATTTTCATTCCGCCAGCGGGTTTGCCGCACGCGAGATCGAGGACGTGAGTGCTGAGTTTGGCGTTCATGATTGGATCAGGTCGTCGAGGCGCAGGCGCGCGATTTTGCAGATCTCGGAAAGCGCGATGAGGCGCTCGGCTTCAGCGGTATTTTGCATTCGGATCGGAAACGCGGCGAGGATCGCGTCCTTTTTATTCTGCCGCGCACAGATCACGAACGGGAAGCCGAAGTGAGCCTTGTAGGCGCGGTTGTACCGGTCGAAAAGCGTCACTTCTTCCGCGGACAAATCCGTGAGCCCAGCGGCGGCTTGTTCGCATTTCGACTCCGCGGAGAGCACCGCGTTTCCGACGAGGTCAGGGTGCGCGCGGATCGTCGCCAGTTGCTCTCCCACGGTCGCATTCGCCACCGCTTCGCAGATCGCCGCATGCAGCGCATCAAAACTGGCAAAGGGGCGCCGCGCCTCGGCGCGCTTGGCGACCCACGGCGAATGCTCCACGACCGGGCCGACAATCTGCACAAAGTCCCGGCGATCCATCGTGTTGATTTGCGAAAGCGCGTAACTCACGCAGGCGACAATACCTTTGCGGCAAAGCGAATCGCCACGCTAAAACTCCGCCATGAGCGCCGCCGTGAATCCGCAACGCACCATCGCCGAACTCAAGGAGCTCCGCGCTTTGACCGGCGACGACAACGGCGCGCAGCGCATGGCGTTCACGCCGACGTGGGCGAAGGCGCGCGCGTGGCTGCGGGCGAAGCTGGAGGCGATTCCGGTGGAGGTGCACGACGACGCGGCGGGAAACACGTGGGCGACGCTGCGCGGCGATTCGGAGAAGGCGCTGCTCATCGGCGGGCACATGGATTCCGTGCCGAATGGCGGCTGGCTCGATGGTTGCCTGAACGTGCTCGCGGGCGTCGAGATCCTGCGCCGCATCGCCGCGCAATACGGCGGCCGGCCTCCGTTCACCGTGCGGCTCGTGGACTGGGCGGACGAGGAAGGTGCGCGTTTTGGCAAGAGTCTTTTCGGTTCCTCCGCATGCTCGGGGAATCTCGACATCGAAGAAGCGCGCAGGCTTGTCGATCAAGACGGAGTCCATCTCGTCCAAGCACTGCGCGAGCACGGCATCGATCTCGACAAGGTGAAAGACTCCAGCCGCGAAATCGCCGACGCCGCCGCGTATCTCGAACTGCACATCGAGCAAGGCCCGGTGCTGCTCGATCTTGATCTCCCGCTCGGCGCCGTGCTCGGCACGTTCGGCGTCGAGCGTCACGCCATCACCTTTCGCGGCCAAGCCGCGCACTCCGGCAGCACGCCGATGAACCGTCGCCGCGACGCCTTCCTCGTCGCGGGGAAGATGAGCGCGGAAATCTACCGCATCGCCGAGCGCAGCGGCGCGGGCGTTTGCACGATCGGCTCGTGCACCACGAAGCCCGGCATCGTCACGAGCGTCATCGAGGAATGCCGCATCACGCTCGACCAGCGGCATCTCGATGCGGGCGCGCTGGCGCAGATGCTCATGGACGCGATGGACTCAAGCGAGCGCTTCGCGAAAGAGGGCGGCGTCACCGTGTCGTGGGAGCGCCTCTGGCACATCGCCCCGCGCCCTTTCCACGCCGAACTCATCGCCCTCTGCGACGACGCGATCCGTGAAACGTGCGGCGCTTCCCATCGCCTGCCGAGCGGCCCGCTCCACGACGCCGCCGAAGTCGCCGCCGCGGGCATCCCGACGGTGATGATGTTCACCCAAAGCCTCCACGGCATCAGCCACAACAAGATCGAGGACACGCGCGAAGAGCACCTCGCCCTCGCCGTCACCGCCTTCGACCGACTCGCCGACAAAGCGCTCGCGTGGATCGCGGGCGGCTCGTAACTTTTTCCCATGCCCACGCTCGCCACCACCGTCGATGGATTGCGCCTGCCGAATCCGTTCGTCATCGCGTCGGGCCCGCCGGGGACGAATCTCAACGTCATCACACGCGCCTTCAAGGAAGGCTGGGGCGCGGTCATCGCGAAGACCGTCTCGCTCGACGCGAGCAAGGTCGTCAACGTCACGCCGCGCTACGCGAAGCTGCATTCGGCGGATCGCGCGGAGGTCATCGGATGGGAAAACATCGAGCTCATCAGCGACCGGCGGCTGGAGATTTGGATCGAGGAATTCAAGAAATGCAAAGACCAGTTCCCCGACGGCGTGCTCATCGCGTCGATCATGGAGGAGTATGAAAAGGACGCGTGGATCGAGATCGTCGAGCGCTGCCAGGACGCGGGCGTCGATGCGTTCGAACTGAACTTTTCCTGCCCACACGGACTGCCCGAGCGGAAAATGGGCGCGGCGATGGGCGAAGACCCCGCGATCCTCGACGAGGTGTGCAGCTGGGTGATGAGCGCGGCGAAGATCCCGGTTTGGGCGAAGATGACGCCGAACGTGACGCACATCGAAGACCCGAGCCGAGCCGCGCTGCGCGCCGGCTGCCACGGCGTGAGCGCGATCAATACCATCCGCAGCGTCATGGGCGTGGACCTCGACACCTTACGCCCGGAGCCGAGCGTCGAGGGCTACACCACGCCTGGCGGTTACTCGTCGCGCGCGGTGAAGCCGATCGCGCTCCGCATGGTCATGGAGATCGCGCAGCTCATCCGCCACGAATTCCCCGGCCGCACGCTTTCCGCCATCGGCGGGGTCGAGAGCGGACGCGACGCCGCGGAGTTCATCCTGCTCGGCGCCGACACCGTGCAGGTGTGCACGGGCGTGATGAAATTCGGCTACGAACACGTGAAGCCGATGTGCGAGGAGCTGCTCGCCTTCATGGCGAAGCACCAGTTCGAGACGCCCGCCGATTTCAAAGGCAAGTCACTCGACTACTTCACCACCCACGCCGACCTCGTGAAACGCCAGGCCAACCGCAAAGCCGCACAAAAAGCCGCTGCCGAGACGAAGAAGGTCGTCACCGCCGACGGCGAGTGGAGCGGCGATGATTTTGTGAAACAAAGCGACGCACTTTCGCGCGGGTAGCCGATGATCGCGTGCCTGAACTTCATCGCCGGTGAGTGGCGCTCCGTCGCGGGCGGCACGCCGGTATTTAATCCCTCGACTGGCGACGTGATCGCCGAGTGTCCCGCCGGCGGCATGAACGAAGTGAACGACGCGGTCGCAGCGGCGGCGGCGGCTTTCCCCGGGTGGAGGGATACACCGGTCGTGGAACGCGCTCGGGTGATGTTTCGATACCGCCAGCTCGTCGAGGAAAACTTCGACCGACTCTGCGAATGCGTATCGCGCGAGCACGGGAAGACACTCGCCGAAGCGCGCGGGAGTCTTTTTCGCGGACTGGAAAACATCGAATACGCGTGCGGTGCGCCGTCGCTGCTCATGGGCGATACGCTGGAGAACATCGCGCGCGGTGTGGACTGCGAAACGGTGCTACAGCCGCTCGGCGTGTGCGCGGGCATCACGCCGTTTAATTTTCCAGCGATGGTGCCGCTGTGGATGTTCCCGCTCGCGCTCGTTTGCGGAAATACGTTTGTGCTGAAGCCGAGCGAGAAGGTACCGCTGACGGCCGTAGCGCTCGTGGAGTTGCTTAAAAAGGCGGGGCTGCCGAAGGGTGTGCTGAACCTCGTTCACGGCGGACGCGAGTGTGTGGACGCGCTGCTCACGCATCCGAAAGTGCGCGCCGTTTCGTTCGTCGGTTCGACGCCGGTTGCGCGTCACATTTGGGAAACCGGCACGCGGCACGGGAAGCGGGTACAGGCCAATGGCGGCGCGAAGAATTACATCGTGGTGATGCCGGACGCGGATGTGGCGAAGACGGTCGAGAGTCTCAGCACCGCGGCCTTCGGGTGCGCGGGTGAACGCTGCATGGCAGGCTCGACGGCCATCGCGGTCGGCACGGCGGCAGAGCGCCTTCTGCCTTCACTCGTGGAAGCGGCGCGGGCGATCCGCGTTGGGCCGACGGATCGTGCGGCGCAGCCGGACATGGGGCCGGTCATCACCGCGCTCCATCGCGACCGCGTGCTGAGCCTCGTCGCGAGTGGCGAAAGCGAAGGCGCTCGCGTGATCGCCGACGGACGCGGTGTGCGCGTGCCGGAAGCGCCGGGCGGTTTCTACCTCGGTGCGACCATCGTGGATGGCGTGCAACCGGGCATGACGCTCGCCCGCGAGGAGGTCTTCGGACCGGTGCTGAATGTGATGCGGATGGACGACCTGGACGCGGCAATCGCGCAGGCGAACTCATCCGCGTTCGGCAACGGCGCGGCAATCTTCACGAACTCCGGCAAAGCGGCGCGCGAGTTCAAGCACCGGGTGAAAGCCGGTATGGTCGGGATCAATGTCGGCGTGCCGGCGACGATGGCGATGTTCCCGTTCACCGGCTGGGACGAATCATTCTTTGGCGACCTGCACATTCAGGGCCGCGAAGCGGTGCAGTTTTACACGCAGCAGAAGGTCGTGAGCACCCGCTGGTTTGGCGATGGTGTCGGCGACGTTTGGAAAAAATAACCATGTCGATCCTGATCAAGAACGGCCGCATCGTGACTGCTGACAGCGATTATCGCGGCGATATCTTTTGCGAGAACGAAACCATCACCCGGATCGGCAGCAACCTTGATGCGCCGCCTGATGCCGACGTGATTGATGCGACCGGGAAGTTCGTGTTTCCGGGGTTCATCGATCCGCACGTCCACATCTACCTGCCGTTCATGGGCACGTTTTCAAAGGACACCTACGGCACCGCCAGCCGGGCGGCTTTGCTCGGGGGAACGACGACGCTGATCGAAATGTGCTGCCCATCGCGCGCGGATGAAGCCCTCGCGGGATTTGAATTGTGGATGGCGCAGGCGGTCGGAAAGTCGGCGTGCGATTTCACCTTTCACATGGGCGTGACGAAGTTCGACTCGGGCACGGAATCGCAGCTCCGTGAAATCGTCGCGCGCGGCAATTCGTCATTCAAAATCTTCCTCGCCTACAAGGGCGCGTTCGGAATCGATGACGCGGAACTTTATCGCACGCTGAAACTCGCGCGGGAGCTCGGAGTGATCGTCACTGCGCATTGCGAAAACGAGACACTGATCGCCGAACGCTCGCGGGAACTGCTCGCTGCCGGGATCACAGGCCCGGGCGCGCATCACGAGAGCCGCCCGCCGCGCGTCGAGGCCGAGGGCGTGCATCATCTGATGACGTTCGCCGAGCTGACCGGAGCCGCGACTTACATCGTGCACCTGAGCTGCGAGGAAGCCCTCGCCGAGGCGTTGCGGGCCCGGGAAAGGGGCGTGCGGGTGAATGTCGAGACGCTGATCCAATATCTGCTGCTCGACAAGACGGACGCCGAACGGCCGGACTTCGAGGGCGCGAAATTTGTGATGTCGCCGCCGCTGCGGGATCGGCGGAATCAGGCGGTGCTCTGGAACGGCTTGCGCAGCGGCCTCATTCAGACGGTCGCTACGGATCACGCGCCGTTCGATTTCCAGAAACAGAAGCCGATGGGACGCGACGATTTTACGAAGATCCCGAACGGCATTCCCTCACTCGAAGAGCGCGTAAAACTGCTTTTCACCTACGGCGTGAAGGCGGGGAAGCTGGACCTCAATCGATTTGTGGACGTGGCCAGCACGCAGGCAGCGAAGCTCTTCGGTTTGTTTCCGCGAAAGGGAACGATCGCGCCGGGCAGCGATGCAGACCTGGTGATTTTCGATCCCGACTACCGCGGCGTGATCTCGGCGCAGACGCAGTCGATGGCGGTGGACTACAGCGCTTTCGAGGGCTGGAAGATCGAAGGCCGGCCGGATGTCGTCACCGTGCGCGGCGAGGTGGCCGTGCGCGGTGGAGAATTCGTCGGCACGATTGGCCGGGGGCAATTCCTCAAACGGGAAGCGACCCATCACGGCTGACGCCGTGCGGGAAGATTACGCGCCGGCGAGGGCGGCTGGAGCGAGGTTCTTTTCCTCGAATTCCTTGCACCAGCCTTTGATTTCCGTGTCGTTGAAAATCTTGCCGAGCACGCGACGGAGGAGACCCTTGAGATTGGGATTCTCGACGTCGCGCAGGGAACGAATCGCCTCTTCCTTGTAACGCTCGAGAAGATCTCGGCACCGGGCATCGGCCCCGAGTTCGACGAAGAGCGCTTCGATTTGCGCCGGCTCCGATTCCGCCAGTCGACGCCAATGAGCTTCGAGCTTCACCTTGGCGTCGCCGTCGGCCCGCTCGTAGGCGCTCGCGAGGAGCAGGCTCGGGCGGAGTCCAGCGATGTCGTTCGTCTCACCGCTCGCGCCGAGGTCGCTGAGGTCGTCGCGGATCTGGTAGGCGATGCCGAGCGCCTCGCTGTAGGTGCCGAGGACTTCGTCCACTTCGTCGAGCTGACCGGCGTAGATCGCGCCGAGCTTCAGAGCGACGGAGAAGGCGGGCGCGGTTTTTTGACGAAAAATATCCAGGACTTCGAGCGAGGTGAGCGGCTGCGGCTGCCTGGCCCAGACGAGCTCGGCGCCCTGGCCTCGGCAGAGCTCGCGCTGACCTTCCGCGGCGATGCGGATCATTGCCGCCTTCTGATCGGCGCTGGCGCGACAGTCGGCAAGCAGGCGATATCCTTCACCAATAAGGAGGTCGCCGACGTTCAACGCGACGGCGACGCCGTATTCTTCGTGCAAGGTTTTCTCGCCGTACCGCTGGGCGTCGTTGTCCTCGATGTCGTCGTGGATGAGCGAGGCTTTGTGAAAGCACTCGATGGCGACGGCGACCTTGCGCAGGTCGTCCGGGATCGGCGCGCCCGGCGTGGTGCGTAGAGCCTGGTAGGCGGAGACGGTGAGGAATGGCCGCCAGCGTTTGCCCGCGCGCCGGAGCCACTCGCGCGCGATTTTCTCCGAGGCCCCCTGCGGCGGGCCCATGATCGTGTCGAGGTTCAGCGGCGTGAACCAGAAATCGATTTCGTCGCGGAGCTGGCCGAGGTCGAGCCGGCGCGTTTGGTCGTCGCCGGTGAGATGGATGTAATCCCAGACCCAATCGAGATCGACGGTCGTATCGATGCAGTCGTCCTGCAGCAACGGAACGGCGACGCCGGGGATGGCGGCGGCTTCCATGTAAGGAAACGCACGCTCGAGGACGCTGATGCAGCTCACGCCGACGATCGCCTCGATCTTGCCGGTCTGGATGAGCGACATGACGATCGCGCTGCCTTCGGCGACGAGCACGGCGTAGCCGAGGCGCTCCGCTTCCGCCTGGAGATCCTGGATGGAGCAAAGGCCGCACTGCTTGCAGAGCAGCCCGAACTCGTCGAACGGCGCGGGACATTTGCTTTCGACGCGCAGGCATTTCGGCAGAAGCAGCAGGCGCCGCTCGAAAGGCACGCCAGCGAGTTGCTCGCGCCACATTTCGTTATTGAGGAGAACTCCGACGTAATCGCGATAGATCGCCGGGCATCCGATTTCGGTCATCAGCCGGTCGGCGTGGACTTTCAAATCGTCCGTGGGCAACGGTGGCACGGGCTGGTATTTCGCGACATACTCGCGGCAGCGCTGGAGGATGTGATTCCGCTCGATCGGCGTTTGCGGGATGTTTTTCTTCGGCGTACGAACGCGCTGCGGGGGCACCGCCCGCGGAAGGGTGAGTGAGATTAGGGGCACGTCAGACCGAAGGGTGGCTGTCTCCATGAGCGGGAAGTATTGATTCGCAGATACAAAGCGCAAGCGGTGAAGTTTCTTAGCCGCACAAAGCTGGCGGGGGCCCGCTTGTCATCCGCCGGAGCTTTGGTAAAGAAGGTCGATGGTGGCTGTTCCTCGATTTCGTGCGTCCCTACCCGTGGGTCTATGTGCGCTCGGAGCGCTCATTCCTTTTGTGACGATTTTGTTCTTCGGAATTCCCGGCTGGTTCCCCGGCTGGATCACAGAGGATACGACGTCGGTCCTTCCGCCCGGTGCCGGAGGCGGCCAGATGCTCCGCCTACTGTGGACGGGTTGCGGGTGCGTTTTGACGATTGGTTTGATGCGCCTTCCCGGATTAGCCGGTCGCTTCCTACCACTCGCGGTCCTGCTGTCGGCCCTGGCGGTGGCTCAGGCGTGGTTATGGCAAAGCGGCGTGAGCAAGTATGTGCTGCTCGGTGGTTGGATCCCTTTCTCCGATGCCGCGGTCTACACCGAGTACGCGAACCACATCGTTCAAAATCATCAGGTCGGTTATTCGCTGCAAGACCGGCCGATGTTTCCCGCGTATCTCGCGTCGCTGCTCCGCGCGTGCGGGAGGGATCCCCAGCTCGCCCTCTCGGTCATTCTGTTGATGGCGGGGGTTTCGATGCATCTGGCCGCGCGCGCGGTGAGGATCGCCTTCGGCGGCCTTGTCGCCGGGGTCTTTCTGTCGGTCGTGCTCCTCTACTACTCCCGCTGGATCGGCACGACGATGACGGAACACCTCGGGCTCACCCTCAGCCTGCTCGCCTGTCCATTGCTGATCGCTGGCTTTCTCGAAAAGCGCGAAGGGCAATGGATCGCGGGCATTGCGCTGCTCACCTTCGCGTTGTGCGCGCGAGCCGGCGCCTTCTTCGTCCTCCCTTGTTTGTGCGCGCTGACGGCGCTGCATTTCCGGGACTCTCAGCGCTTCGCCTGGAAGCTGAGCGCCCAAAGTCTCTGCGCCGTCTTCGCCGCAATGGCCCTCAGCCGCTTCCTCGCCTTCTGTGTTTTCGACGCCGACCACTTTCCCCGCTCCAACTTCGACTACACGGCATACGGCGTCGTGTACCAAAAGGACTGGTCCGCGGCGCTCGCGAAATACGGGACGAATCACGACAAAATCCGCGCGGCGGTTATCAAGAAAATTAAAACGCACCCGGCCTCGATCGTCACCGGTTCATGGCGCGCGTGGCGGATGTTTTTTGCAGACTCGGCCGGCTTTCAATTCATGGGACGCTGGTGCTCCATCCTGTTTCAGAGCCTCACCATTTGCGCGTTCATCATGGCCTGCCTGCGAAGGGCGCCCGCGCATTCATTCGTGATCGCCGTATGCATCGGCGTGGGTTCTTCCATTCCCTTTGCCCCGCCGTGGGATGCCGACACCATGCGCGTTTACGCCGCGACGATCCCGCTCCACGCCCTCCTCGCAGGACTGGGGGCGCGAGCAGTGTTCCTCGCTTTGAAAAAGCCGCACTCGACGAACGCCGAGATCCACGAGCCGATGGATAGTGAAACCGCCGCCGCTTCGGTTTTCGGGGTCATGATCCTCACTCTGGTCTTTGTCGTACCGATCACGCGTTTCGTTTATTTCCCCTCGCGGTCGCCGATGCAAAGAGTGGAAGACTTCGCTGCACATCCCGGCACGATCGTCTCGGGGTCCTACATCAACCTCGTCCCGGACGATACGGTCCCCACTCGGCGGCCCGAGGTGCGACTTTCCGATTTTCGTTCCGGCCTCGCAAATATGTCGGTCGTTTTCCAAAAGCAAACGGCGGCCCTGTCTCAACTTCCGCCCGGGGTGAGCATCGTTTCGGGAGGTTTTGATATCGGAATATTGCCCACCGTCAAACTCAAGGATCCGGCGAGCAGCGCGGTCGTGAAGAAGGTCGATCTCGCGGGCATGAACCTCGTCGTGGACGAGGACCTACCGCTCCCCTTCCTTAAATCTCCGTAACGCCACACGCGTGGCAGTTCCGCTCGTTCCCCGGCAGGTCGGCACCCGGTAAAAAAACAAAACCGGCACCCGAATCGCTCCGAGTGCCGGTTGGAGTTTCGCGCCTTTTCGACGCTCGCGGCTACTGCTTTTTCGCCTCAGTCTTTTCGGTCTTTTCGGCCGCTTTCTCCGCCTTCTTCTCTTCCTTCGGAGCGGCTGGCCCGAATTTGGTGATCTTCACCACCTCGTATTCCGTGTCGCTCTTCTTCATTCGCAGGCCGTTGACGTAGTCGCCGGCCTTGATGTCTTCGAGCTTTGCGGCGGCGGCGCCGTTCTTGATATCCGTCGTGGCGGTCAGCATATGCTTCACCTCCACGCCGTCTTTGCGCTTCGTTGTGAAGGATTTTCCGGCGACGTCGATCATATCGGCCCGAGTGTGCATCGGGATCGCACCGCCGGCCTTCTTTTCTTCCTTCGCCGCGGGTGCGGCGGCCGCCGCTGGTTTCGTTTCAGCCGCGGGAGCCGCAGCTTCTTTCTTTTTATCCGCTGCGAAGCTACCCGTAGGGAGCGCGAGTGCGGCGAACGTCATGATCGTGAGGAGTTTTTTCATGTTCTGATTGATGATGGAGGTTTTGTTTGGGGCATCCGCGAAAGCCTGAAACCAAGCCACGCTTGCCGAGCGGGATGCCAGCCTAACGCTAACGAGGCGTCAAGCCACTTTTCACCGACTGTGGTGAGGATCTCAAAGCAGGACAAAAGCGTGCGGTCAAAGCAGGACAGGAGCTGGAGCGGGCGAGTGGAGGATTCAATCAACCCTCACATTTTACGTTTATGGTGCGAAGTCGACGGTGTCATGAAGCAAGATTCAAATACCAATGATTTGCTTTTCGGTATAAACCACATCATTTGGTACATCAGTCAATTTATGGAGTTATTCCCTGGAGATATA
>JAYTDO010000224.1:0-7718 GCA_043735935.1 Chthoniobacteraceae bacterium | reverse complement strand
GGTCGGGATGCGGCATGTCGAGTTTCGTAGCCTGACTCTCCGAGTCGGGTCGGATGAACTGAGTCCCGACTCGGAGAGTGAGCCTACGAACGTGACCTTCGATCGCGCTGGGGTTGAACTCAATCTTGGCAGTATCGGCAAAGGGTACGCGCTCGACCGCGCGGCGGAGGTTCTGCTCGAACGTGAGCTGACCGAGTGGCTGATCCAAGGGGTCGTCGAACCCGGAATCCGTCCGAACACCGGCAACATCGGCCGCCTCTGCCATGCGACCGGTGCGCACTTGCACCTCGTCGAGCCGCTCGGTTTTTCGATCGATGACAAACAACTCCGGCGCGCCGGTCTCGATTACTGGCAGGACGTGACGGTGAAAATGTGGCCCTCGTTCGTCGCACTGCGCGCCGCGCAAGCGCCCGAGACTCGCTTCTTCTTCTTTTCCACCAAGGCCAAGCGCGCGTATTGGGATGAGTGTTTTCGCGACGGCGACTTTCTCGTCTTCGGGCGGGAAACCAAAGGCCTTCCCGAGACGCTCCTCGCCGAGAACGCGGAGCACTCCCTCACCATTCCGATGCGCGAAGAGACGCGGTCCCTCAACCTCGCCACGTCAGTCGGGATCGTGCTTTATGAAGCCGAACGCCAAGCGGCTTTCCTTCGCGCGCGGCACGGCTAAAGTCCGCGCTCCATGGCCGCCGAAGCTCAAATCATCGCCCGCGATCTCCGCCGCTCGTTCAAGATCGGCCCACGCACCATCGAGGTGTTGCGAGGAATCAGCGTCGAAGTGAAGGCGGGCGAATCGGTCTTCCTGTGCGGCGCGAGCGGGGCAGGGAAGACCACTCTGCTTTACACACTCGCGGGACTGGAGCGACCGGAGTCGGGCGAGGTGATCTTCGAGGGGCGGAAACTCTACAACGGCGGGGATTCCGCGCAGGCGCGCATCCGAAACGAAAGAGTCGGCTTCGTCTTCCAAGGCTACTTTTTGCTTCCCGAGTTGACCGCGTTGGAAAATGTCCTGCTGCCGTCGATGATCGGCGGACGGATTAAACACGAAGCCGCGGCACGGGCCTTGGAGCGCGTCGGCCTCGCCGAACGAATGCAACATTTACCAGCCGAACTGTCCGGCGGCGAACAACAACGCGTGGCGCTCGCCCGCGCCATCATCAACGAACCGACCGTGATCTTCGCCGATGAACCGACCGGAAACCTGGACTCGAAGACGGGCGGCGAAATCATCGAATTGCTCCTCGGCCTCGTGAAAGAGCACGGGACTACGCTGATCGTCGTCACGCATGACGAACACCTCGCTGCACGCGGCGACCGGCGCCTCGTCATCCGGGATGGGCAACTGGCGTAGGGCAAGTCCGGTGTTCTTCTGGGGCGGGCGGTGAGACGAGTCAGGGCCTCGGCTGCTCGCGACTCCATCGCATCCGAGGCGACCATGTCTGATTTGCATTCGGCTTCCATTTTCATCGAACTACTGGAAATGAGCCCTAGCATCGCATCAGCGATTCGTCTGCCGATCCGGACGGTCGCCGTTTGCAGCTCCGATCTTCCGTCGGCCCCACACCATGAACCCTCCCTCCGCCATGCCCTCTGCACCATTCAATCCCACTTTTGATCGACGCAGTTTTCTTCGCTCGACGGCGGCCATCGCGGCGCTTGCCGCCGTGGGCAGTCCGATGCGATCGCTACTCGGTGAAGTCGCGACGCCGGTCGTGCCTGCGCCCGTTTCCGAATCGCTCGTCAAGCTGCTCTTTGAATCGCTGAAGCCAGCGCAGAAGAGCCGGATTTGTTTCCCGTGGGATCATGTGGATCCCAAACGCGGACTACTGCGAACCCGCATCGAAAACAACTGGAGGATCACCAGTCCCGAAGTGAAGAGCGATTTTTACACTCGCGATCAGCAGGCGATGATTCGCGCGATCTTCGAAGGAATCACGAGCCCAGAATGGCATTCCCGCTTCGATGAGCAGTTGCTCGACGATGTTGGCGGATTCGGCCACAAGCAGGGCGTGGCCCTATTCGGCGAACCCGGCAGCGGAAAGTTCGAGTTCGTCCTGACGAGTCGTCACATGACCTTGCGCTGCGACGGTGACAGCGCCGAGCACGTCGCCTTCGGCGGCCCGATCTTGTATGCGCACGAAGGCGAAAACCTGCACGAAAAGCCGACGCATCCGAGCAATGTGTTTTGGCATCAGGCGCTCGAGGCGAACAAACTCTACCAGGCGCTCGACCCGAAACACCGCGACCTCGCGCTCGTAGTCAAAGGCATGCCATCGGAGGAACTGGTCGGATTCAAAGGCAAGGACGGGCGTTTCCAAGGGTGCCCGGTCAGCGAGTTTGCTGCGGATCAGAAGCAGGAGCTGCAACGCATCCTTGGCATCCTCCTGGAACCATTTCGGAAATCCGATCGCGACGAAGTCGTGAATTGCCTGAACGCGCAGGGAGGACTCGATCAATGCCATCTCGCGTTCTATCAGGAAGGCGACCTCGGGAACGACGGCGTGTACGACAATTGGCGGCTCGAAGGCCCTTCATTCGTCTGGTACTTCCGTGGCCGACCGCACGTCCATGTCTGGGTGAACGTTGCCGATAATTCTTCGCCGAAGCTGAACGCCTTTCAGGACTCCGTGATGTAGGGCGGGGAAAAGGCGGTTGATTCGGCTGGATTTTGCCTGGCTGAGAAAAATCGCATTCGCGAATCGCAAACGCTCTATAGCGAACAAGCTGCCGCATGTAACGCAGAGAACAGATGTCATCGAGTGGGAGAACAGATGTCATCTTTTGCCCTGGGAATGCCTTTTGCGCGCTCGCGGCGCGCTTTTGTTTTGGCGGGTGTCGGTTGCGGGCTTTTTACGACGCTTCGGCGGTCGGGGGGGCGAAGGGACGGATGGGGCGGGTGTCGGCGCGGGGACGTTTGGCGGTGAGCTTGACGACTCGGTTGTGGAGCAGCGCGGCGCGGGCTTCGTGGTCTAGCTGGCGCTGCGCGTCCTTCACGGCTTCCAAGGTGAGCCGGCCATCGTCGTCACGGAATCGGGCGCGCTGGATGGCGGCCACCATGGCGCCGGCGTAGCCTTCGCTGGCTTGCGCCTGGGCGACGAGCTGCCCAATGATTTCCCGCGTGGCGTCGGGGGCGTGATGGCGCGCGATGGCGTCGAGGTCTTCGGCGCTGATTTGATCGGGCAGATGGAAGGGTTGCACGCGGCCCACCCATTGCGCTGGGGCGTAGCGCGGGTTTTCCTTCATGGAGTCGGCGAGGGCGGCGGAATACTGCGGCGTGGCGAGGATGACCACGGACACGTCGAGGCGCTCCCAAAGGTCGCGCAGAAATTCGATTCGCTTTGGCTCGGTGTGCGCGCCGACGGGCCAGAGCCGATGACCTTCATCGACGAAAAGGAGATTGATGCGCTGGGGGCCGAAACAACATTCGATCTTTGGAATCAGCTCGGCGTTTTTGTAGGCGCTGCCCGTCGAGACGCCGAGCGCTTCGGCGAGCGAGGAGAGGAAATCGCGCTCCACTCCGGGGCGGGGGCAATGCAGCCATGCGGCGCGGTGCATCTGGCGGAGGTATTCGCGCCGGGCGGCGATGCTTTTGCCGATGCGGCTTTTGCCGACGACTTCCACGATCTGCGGCGAGGAGAGCGCGAGGCGGCAGGCGTTGCGGATTTTGCGGGCCACCTTCGTGTCGGCGATCGGGCGGAGGGCGTCGTCGAATTTGCTGAGGAGCCCGAAGGGGCTGCGCGCGTCGGGTGCGCGGGGCGTATCGATGGCGGCATCGAAGCGGGCGCGGAGCTTTCCGACGCGCTCGGTGAAGCGGGCAAGGTCCGCATTCGGATCGGTGAGAGCGCGGCGGATTTCTTCTTTATCGAGGTGCAACTCGCCGCTCAAGGCGTCGGCGGTGAGGTCGCGCAGCCGGGCGTAGGCGCAGAGCCAGAACATCGCCGCGCGTTCGTGCTCGGGGCGGACACGGGCGACGCGCGCCACGATGTTGAGGCCGATGCTCAAGCCGCGCAGCTTCGCGCTGGCGAGGAGGCGCTCGGGGGATTGCTCGGGGTCGCTTCCGGGTGCAGCTCGGCGGGTGGAGGACATATTAAAACTCGTCCTCCAGTGCGCTGCGGAAATCCTCCTCGGTGCCGAGACTGCGGCGGTAGGCGGCGGCATCGGGCGGGCGGATGGCGTCGCGCGAGGCCAGCTCGACGGAGATGGCGCTGGCGGGCAGTTCGCGGGCGGGCGCGGCGCTTTTTAAGACGGAGATGGCGTCGCGCAATTCGCGGCCTTGTTCCAGATTTTTCTCGCGGCGGGCGGTCTGTGCGGCGGTGAAGGGAACGAGGTTGCGGGCGACTTCCAGTTGCACGCGGGATGTGCTGGCTTTCACGCTGGCGGCGCGGGCGGCAAGGGCCGCCGGATCATTGGCCTCGGGGGCGTCGTAGAGCGGGAGTGCTTCGAGGAAATGCGGCTCCACGTCGGGCGGCAAAACTTCGGTGCGCGGGCGGATGTGACTGACTGCGTTGCGGAGGAGGTAAAGCTCGCGCGGATCTTCGGCGTTGTAGAGGGCGAGGTATTCCTTCGCACCGCTGTTGCTTTGCTGGGCCGCCGCGATGGCGAGGCTGGCGGGGTGCCAGTAGCGGCGTTGCGTGCCTTCGATGGATACGACGGCGCCATTGGCGCGGACGGTGACGATCTTGACGCGGTGGAGTAGCAAGGCGGCGTCGGCTTCGTGGAGATGGGAAAGGGTGCGCCCATCGGCGGCGAGCCGGGCGGCGAGGCGCGCGGCTTTGTCGTCGCTGCTCTCGGTGAGGCTGGCGCGCGAGCCGCCGGGCGTGGTGACGAGGAGCTTGTCGAAACCTTCGCGCCGATGCCCGCGCTCGGCGTTGTAAAAGGCAATGGCGGCCTGCACCGCTGCGTTGACTTCGGAGACGTAGAGCAGCGGGCCACGGATGCCCGTGGCGACGCTGGCGGCCAGGCCGCCCGCCACTTCGCCCGTTTGGAGCCAATGCGCGGCCACGGCGTTTTGGCCGGCGAGGATCGCCTCTTCGATCATGGTGCCCTTGAGCCGGTAGTTCGGGCTGGCGAGCGTGGCGGCGGAGGCGTGGAGATCGCCGAGCATGGCGGGCTGGTTCGCATACACGTTGCCCCGCTGGCCTGCGATGTGGGCGGTGTAACGATCGAGCGTTGCCATGAAGCTCTCCAGTTTTCCCTTTCCGAAAAAGTTGCCGCTCGCGGCCTGCGCGAAATCGCCGGGGGCGTTCGGTCCGCCCATCATGCCGGTGCGTGAGATGAAAAGTTGGCCGGGGAACAGGGATTCGAGGAGCGCCTGGCGGGCGGTCGAAATGGCGACGGTGCCGCGCTCGTAAATCAGCGTGGTGGCGTAGCCGGCGCTGGCGCCTGCGAAGCCGCACACGCGGAGCACAAAGGCGGTGAGCGCTTCCACGTCGGCTTGCACGATGGCGCCTTCGTGGCGGAGCAGGTAGCCGAGAATCTGCCGGGTGGCCTCGTCCATCGCGATGTAGAGGACGAGTCGGACGGGCTCATTGGTCCAGTCGTCGATGGCGGAAATATCGAGGCGCTTATCGTCGAAAACGATGCGCTCGCGGAGGCGGAGCGAGCGGCTTCCGATGGGAGGCGCGGGCAGGAAGCCGCGCGCCTTTGCGGCGAATTTGCCGACGCCGGCCATCACGCGCGCGGCCTTGGATGGCGCGAACTTTCGGAGCTGGTTTGCGATGTAGGGGAAAGGCTCGCCGGGGTGAGTGCGACGGCCAAGGCCGGGAACGGCCTCGCCGGTCTGCCACGCGATCGCGAAGGCGCGCACGGCGGCTGTCCAGAGACCGACGCCGGGCTCCAAGACCTTCGCCTTGAGAGCGCGGATGAAATCCGGTGGCACCTTGAGACGGGCGGCGTTGTGCGGGGTTTCCTTTTCGCTGCAATAGGCTTCGATCGGTGCGAGTAATCCGCCGCGTTCTTCGATGCGTCTGGCGATCCGGTAAATGGTGCGCTCTGAAATCTTGCGGCCGGTGAGGCGGTGCCATTCTTCGCGGGCGATCCGAAGGGCCTCGGTGCGCGGCCTTCCCTCTTCGATGGCCGCGAACCAAGCCAGCATCATCTCGCGCTTTTGCAGAGCCAGAGCGCGCACGGTGGGCTTGTGCTCGGCGAAGGGGCGCGGCGGCGTCCATACCGCGAGGGTGCCGACGGTGGCGAGCTGGGCGCGGAAATCGGCTGGCAGGGAGGCGCGGGGGTAGAGCGGCTCGGCATCGGCTTCGGTGCGGGAATCCGCCGACGGTGGCAGACAGCGCGCGTGAAATGTGGCGAGATCGATGCCGAGCCGGGCGCACCACTGCGCCGGGGTGGCGGCTTCATCGGCCTCGGCGGGCGCCGGCGCGATGGCGGCGGGGACGATGGTGCAGGTGTCCGTCGGCACGCTCACGAGTAGCTATTGACCTCCAGTGTTTCCACACGACTGCCGAGATTTCCAAGGGCGGAAAGGATGGCGTCGAGTTTGTTGGAAATGGCCTGCGCGGTGTTCTCGATCGAAGCGGCTTTTTCGCCCGTGGTTCCCAAGGTTTGTTCCAAGCCGATCGCCAGCTTTTCCAGTTTCTTGTTGGCTGACTCGCCAGCCTTGCCGGCGGCTTGTAGCGCATTGGCCGGGCCGTCGGCGCCGACGGTGGAAGGCGGGGCCGCCAGCCTGCTTCCATCGAGAGGCGGCAGCTCGGGGGCGTTGGCCGGGCGCAATGCCACGGAATCGCCGATCGGCTTGAGCATATCGAAGCCGCTGGCGATGGCGCCGATGTTCGTGCGCGGATCGGCCTTCGTCACGGAGCCGCCGATGGTGCCGCTCTCGCGCTTCATGCGCGCGGCCTCGGTGGCGGTCGCGCGTTCTGCCGCCGTCCATGCTTCGTTTTCGCCGAGCTGTCCGCGCAGCGACTCGAAACGATCCATCTTGAATTTGTTCAACTGCGCTTCGCGGAGCTTTCGTTTGGAGGGGCCGTTCTGCGCGTCGGCGAGTTGCTGGTCGGCGTCCACTCCGGCGCGGGCGACTTCGGCATCCTTGAGCGCCTTTTGCTTTTGCAGCTCGCTCGTCTGTTGCGCGAGCGCGGTGGCCTGGGCTTTGGCCTCGGGGGTGAGATCGCTTTTGTTGATGCTCGCGATGTCGGCGGCGAGCTTGCGCTGGCGTTCGAGCTCCCCGGCCTTTTGCGTGTCGCCCGTGACGAGCGCCTTTTGGATTTCCAACTCGCTGGAAAGGTCCGCGAGCATGGCGTCCTGTGCGGCCTGCCGCTCGCGCTCCTTTTTGAGCTTCTCGTTCGCGGCTTCCTGCGCCTTGTCGTCGAGGTCTTGCTGGCGCTGCTTTTGGTCCCCGATTTCCTTTTGCACCTTGGCGATTTCGACGGCGATGCGCGATGCCTCCGCCATCTGCTTTGGATCGGTGGCCGTGCTCGCGAGCGTGAGCAGGTCCTGGCCGCTGGCGGTGGGATCGGCTTCGCCCTTGGCTACTTCGTTGTATTGATCGCGGAGGATGGCGAGTTTCATCGCCAGCGCCTCGGCTCGTTTGGCGGGTTCATCAGCGAGCCCGGCGATTTCAACCCAATCGCCCTTGAGCGTCTTCGTGACCTTTTCCCATGCCTCGCTTTGATCGGCGATGGACTCGGCGGGCGCCGCCGTGGGGCGCGAACCGGCGAGCGTATCGAAGCGCGAAAGCATGTGCTCCAGATTAAAAATGCCGCGCTTCGCGA
>JAYTDO010000223.1:0-11984 GCA_043735935.1 Chthoniobacteraceae bacterium | reverse complement strand
GATCCTGCACGAAATCCGAGTCGCCGACGAGGATGATGGCGCTTTCCAGCGCGGACTCCTTCAGGCTTTGCTCCGTCGGCGCGTCCTTCTTTTCATCGGGCTTTTTATCGTCTGGTTTCGATTCGGCTGGCTTGGGTTTCCCGTCCGGGAAGGCTGTCTTAAATCTCCCCGTGAGGCGGATCGCGAGGGGATACTCGGTGCCGGATGGGGTGAAGCTTTTCAGGATCTCCTCGCCGCCCATTTGCGCCAGCATCGGCTCGATGAGTTGCGAGTTTTTGGATGACTTCACGAGGACGGTTTCCTTCAGGCCTTCGACGGGTGTCCCGGAGAATGTGCCGCCGAATACGAGCACGAGGTTATCGATGTCCGAAGTGAGCACGTCGTCCTTGTTCATGGCCTTTTCGGTGAGCATGAGGACGGACGGCGCGCGGCCCTGGCGGGTGCGTCCGACGTAGTCGGTATCGGCGAGGACCTTCGTGGTGTCGAAATTGACGCCCCATGCCTTGAGGAGCTTATCGAGAGAGGAACTGCTCGGGGCGCCGCCCATCATTCCCGCGGACTGGCGGTCGAGCACCGAGAGCGGATCGAGAAAGGCGATGAGCTTGCCGCCGCGCAGGACGAATTGATCGAGCGCGAATTGCGCCGCGTCGCTGATGCCCTTTGGATGAATGACGACGAGCACTTTGATTTCATCGGGAATCTTGTCGGCGGTCATCTCGACTATTTTCACGGAGAAATCCCGTTGCAGTTCCGAGACGAAAACCCACGCCTGCTCGCCGCGCTGGCCCATTCTCATCATCATCGGATTCATCGGCGTGCCATTCACTGGCAGCGGACTCATCACGCCGACGACGGGTTTGGCAGGGGACATCACCCGGGCGATTGCGCGGGCGAGATCGTACTCCAGGAGCCTTTCCCGGTTTGGCGCCAGGAACGGGATGGATTCCTTTTGATCGAGCATGCTCACGCTGAGCCCGAGGTAGATATTGCTTCCCGGTTGCAGCATCTGCGCCTCGATGCCGTCGAGCTTGGCCGAATCCTCGGCGTCGGAGTCGGGTTGGGGATCGAGCTTTTGGATTTCGATCTGGCCTTTCGATGCCTGGCGGAATTCGCCGATCAAATCCTCCACGCGTTGCGCGTAAGTCTTTAGTTGCACCGGCATCTCATTTTCTCCCCGCGTGCAGTAAAATCTCAGCTGCACCGGCGTATCGAGCTTTGCGAGGATCGCCCGAGTGCCCGCGGAGAGCGTGTAGGCGCGCTCAGCGGTGAGGTCGATGCGCTGTTTGGCGCGCGCGGCGACCAGGTTCAATGCGACTAAAATCCCGAGCATCGCGACGATGCCGAGGGTCGAGTAGAGATACGTCTCAAGTCCTTTTTTCATGGTCGTTCGAAGATTGGATCCGCTTTAGCCGGCACGATGGGCTCGGATGATGACGCCGGTCGTGAAGAGGGAAAAAACCATCACCGACAGGAAGTAGAGAATGTCGCGTGAATCGAGCACGCCCTTTTGGATGCTGTCGAAGTGGGTCATCACGCTGAAAGCCGCGATGCCATCCACGAACCACGGGCTTGCCCATTGCACGAGGAGATTGGTGACGGGCGGATAGCCGGCGAGGATGAGAAAAAGGGCAAGCACCACGGACACGATGAAGCTGACGACCTGGTTCCGCGTCATCGCGGAAGTCATGGCGCTGATCGAGAGATAGGCGCCGGCCATCAGCAGGCTGCCGATGTATCCGCCGAGGATCACGCCGTTGTCCGGATGGCCGAGATAATTGACCGTGACAACGACGGGGAAGGTGAAGACGAGAGCCAGCGCGAGGACGGCCCACGCGGCGAGGAATTTCCCGACGATCGCCTGCCACGATGTGACCGGCATCGTCAGCAGCAGCTCGATCGTGCCGAGTCGCCGCTCCTCCGACCACATCCGCATCCCGACTGCTGGGACGAGGAAAAGGTAGAGCCAGGGATGCCATGTAAAAAAAGTCTCCAGCCCCGCTTCGCCGCGCTCGAAAAACCCTGCGACCATGAACGTGAAGAAACCTGAGAGGAGTAGAAAGATGACGATGAAGACGAAGGCAACGGGTGAGGCGAAGTAGCCGGCGAGTTCGCGTCGCGCGATGGTCTTGATGTTGCGGATGCTGTTGCTCATTTACTTGGCCTCCTTCGCGGTGGTGTCGTCCGGGAGCGTGATGTTTCGAAAAACCTCGTCAAGGCGTCCTTCCTCCGTGTGCAACTCCTGAAGGGCCCATCGTTCGCGCAATGCCACGTCGCCAAGCACGCGCGCGAAGTCGGAGCCGGTCGCGTGTTTGGTTGGAAATGCGCGGACGGTTAGCGGCGATTCGCTGACGATGACGGAGCGTTCGACTTCCGTGAGCCGATCGATGCTCGATTTCACGCTCGAAGCCGTGCCTTCCGCCAGGCGAAGCAGCACCGCTCCCGCATTCTCCGAGCGTTGCTTGAGCTCCCGGGGCGTCCCGTTGGCGACGATGGTTCCGCGGTCGATGATAATGGCGCGTGAGCAAACCGCCTCCACCTCCTCGAGGATGTGAGTCGAAAAGATGATCGCCTTCTTCTCGCCCATGCGCCGGATCAGCGTGCGGACTTCGTGCTTCTGGTTCGGGTCGAGGCCATCGGTTGGTTCGTCGAGGATGAGTACCTCAGGATCGTGAATGATCGACTGCGCGAAACAGGTTCGGTGCCGGTAGCCTTTCGATAGGGTCTCGATGCTTTGATGCCGCACGGACTCCAGGAAACACATCTCAATGACGCGATCGACTGATTTGCGAAGGGAGTCGCCCGCCAGCCCGCGAATCTCGGCGGTGAAGCTGAGAAAACCATGGACGGACATGTCGGCGTAGGACGGCGCATTCTCCGGCAGGTATCCGATGAGTCGCTTGGCTGGGAGCGGATCGTTGAGCATGTCAAAGCCGCCGATGGAAATCTCCCCTGCGGTCGGTGGAATGAACCCAGTAATCATCCGCATCGTCGTGGATTTTCCCGCGCCGTTCGGTCCCAGAAATCCCAGCACTTCGCCCCTTTTCGACGGTGAATGAAACGCCATTGACGGCGACCTTTGGGCCAAAGGTTTTCTTCAGGTTGCGGACTTTGATCATGGGAATTGCGGGTAAGAAATCGGGCGGAGCAGCTTCAAGAAAAAAGTGCAAATCAGACAGACGACGGATCAAAACGTTCAACCGGGTTCCCAAGTATTTTCGAAAGGATGCAGATGGCTCTCTGCGCATGACCATCCCGGTGAAATCTCTTTGACGGTCGATGGAGGCGCTGAAATAAAGCCGGTCCGCGCACGCGCTTTTCCTTAAACCTCCTACGTCTATGAATTCCGTCCTGAAGCTGAAAACCGTCAAAAAGAACGTCCAGAAGCTCGTTGAGTCCACGCTCGGCGATACCGGTGGGTTGCTCCGCCTGGCCCCATGCTGGGTGCCGCGCAGCTTTCTCCAGCCCGGGAAGCGGCTCAAACTTCATCCCGACGATCTTTACGCCTACGGCCTGAATCGTGGCGGGATCGATGAGCGTTGGTTCGCCAGCACGACGCCGGCCGCGAATGACAACCGGACGCCCGATGAGGGGCTCAGCTATGTGGTGGTCGGCAATCAACGCTTCACCCTCCAGCAGGCGGTGGCGGAGTGCGGCGCGACGCTGATCGGGTCTGCGATTTGGAAAAAGTACAGCAAGTGGCCGGTGTATTCGAAGTTCTTCGACAACATGGGGCCGATCCCGCACCACATGCACCAGTCCAAGGCGCAGGCGGCACTCGTCGGGCAGGAGGGAAAGCCCGAGAGCTATTATTTTCCACCGCAGCACAACAACGTCGGGAACAATTTTCCCTACACGTTCATGGGCTTCGAGCCTGGCACCACGAAGGCGCAGGTGCGCGCGTGCCTGGAAAACTGGAACAAGGGCGACAATGGAATCCTCGACTTGTCGAAGGCCTACCGACTAAGGCCGGGAACGGGTTGGCTAATCGACCCGTGCATCCTGCATGCGCCGGGTTCCCTGTGCACGTATGAGCCGCAGTGGGGGAGCGATGTCTTCGGGATGTACCAGAGCCTCGTCGAAGGGCGCGAGGTGCCGTGGGCATTGCTCGTCAAAGACATGCCGAAGAAGCACCACAAGGATTTGGATTTCATCGTCGAGCAACTCGACTGGGACAAGAACGTGGACCCGAAATTCAAGGAGCATCATTACCTCGAGCCGGTGCCGGTGGCGGACACGCGGAGCGAAGGCTTCGTCGATCGGTGGATCGTTTATGGAAAGGTCGACGGCGAGCAGCTTTTCACCGCGAAGGAACTCACCGTGGAGCCTGGCGTGACGGCGAAGATCACCGACCGAGGCGCATATGGAATGATTTGCGTGCAGGGTCGCGGGACGATCAACGGCCTCGCGCTGAATTCACCGAAACTCATTCGATTCCACGAACTCACCGAAGACGAGTTCTTCTGCACCGAAGACGGCGCGAAGGCCGGTGTGACGTTCACCAACACGAGCGAAACCGAGCCGCTGGTGATCCTGCGTTATTTTGGACCCGAGGTGAATCCGGACGCGCCGGCGATGGGCGCGTATCGGAAGAACAAGTTCAGCTGACCCGCGAATCCGCCGGGCCGTTGCGCTGCAACGTGCCGATTATCTTCAGCGTCCCGCCGCTGATCGTGCGGGTCGAAGTCACAATTTTTTGGCGATTTTCGTTACTCCCGGATGTCCCGGATAATTGCCGTGAAAGCCTTTGCCATTTCATTTCGAGTCGTCTGTTCGTCGGCGAGGTGTCGCTGGAAATAATCGTAGGTCAGGGAACGCTGGACTTCGGTGATATCCGACTGACAGGCGACTTTAAGGAAGGAGATGAAGTTCGCGTCCGCGTTTTCCCGGTCGCTAGCGCTGAGTTTGTGGCTCTTCGCCTCCTGCCACTGGGCGATGCGTGTTTTGATGACCGGATGAGTATGGCGCGACATGGTCACGCGGCTCTTGTTTTCGTAAAGGTCGCCGAAAAAGTTGTCCAATGCCTCGGTGAGCGTGTGGACTCGTTCCATCGCTGCGGCTTGGGCGTAAAATGTCTGCACGTTGACGGGCTCCCACGTATTCACGCTGTCGATCCGGAAGCCGAAGCGACGGATGATTGGATCTTTCATCTTTTCCTTCGTCGTAGCGTCGTATTTCCGGGTGACGGTGTAGGTGGCGACGCCGATGACCTTGCCGGTTTTGAGATGGATGATGGGGCTGCCGCTGTTGCCGGGGACGAACGGCGCATCAATCTCGACGAGGTTCGGTCCGATGCCGACGATCTTGCCGATGATTGTGTTGATGACGCCGGAGCCTTCGGCATTGCCGAGCACGACTACCTCGTCGCCGATGGCGGCGTTTTGTTCCACTCCCTGCATGACTTCAAAAGATTTACCGCCGGGTGGGAGCGCCATCCGGAAAATATCGTGCCCGGTCGCCACCCCTGCGCTGCCACGCGGGATGACCGTGCCATCGAGTTTCTTGAAAGCTGCGTCGCTGATGCCCGCCGCGACGTGGCAGTTGGTGACGAGAACATTGCTTCCGTCGAGATTCGCAATGAAGCCGCTTCCGGCGCCGCCCTTTCCGGAAACAAACACGAGATTGTTGTGGTTGGTTTTGACGAGTTCGGAGGCCGCCTGCTGGGTCTCGGCGCTGGGCGGAACCGGGATTGGGACAGCGGCGAGGTCGGCGACCGACGCCGGACGGCGGGGGGCCTTCGAAAGCATTTCCGGCGTGGGCGATGCAATGCGCGTCCACATGAACGCTTCCGAGTTCCGCATCGGTCGCCCGGATAACACTGCCGCGTGAGGTCCGAACCTCAGGTCGATCCCTTGGTTCAGTTCGGCGTTGAATCCAACTTGAATGGGAACGCTGCTTTGACCGGCGGAATACTGAACACGAATGGTCAACCCGGCGATGACATTCCACGCTCCCGCCTTTTCATTCTCGACGTCGGTTATGGTGCCATCGGCATTCAGGATGAGCCATTGGGAGGCGGATGCTCCATTCGGCCCGCGCCGATTGGGAATCGTCCAGAAGGTCCCGGAGAGTTTCTTGGTCAAAGCTTCCATTTCCCCCTGCGACGCGCGCCCCGCGGGAGAGGGCATCCCCGGTGGATACTGGTATGGCATCGCGGATGGAGTGGCGGCAGCTTTGGTGGGCGAGTACGCTGGGTCGGTCGTCGCGGTGAGCATCCGGACAATCTGCTTCGGTGGCCCGAACCGATCTTCGGCCTTCGCGACTTCCGCAGACCCACTGACTTTCATCCCGTTGGCGAGATCCGACATGCCTCCCCGTTTGCCGTTGATCATGAGGACCGATGTGTTGGAGACGTAAAATGTATTCCCAGATCCAGCGGAAAAGCTTCCTGTACCCGGACTAATGCCCGTGATGTTGCCGGAGACCGCCACGATCTGACCAAAGGTCAACGGGGGCGCGGCATGGACGTGCGCGAGGCACACAAACGAGGTGAGAATGGTGATTTTCGTTTTCATGTTTGGCGCGACTGCGTTCGTGGTCTGAATCCGGTTCAGGCGGGTGGAACTCTGTCGATCGTAACGTGGGATTGTCGATACTCGCGTGATGGAGGTGGGGGCTCGGTTTGAGAAATGAGTCGTTGGACCTCAGTCCCCGACGCCCGGTCTGCGTGGCGTTGTCCCGTCCGTCCGACGACGCGTCCGTGTCGAAGGCTGCGCGAGTATGGGGCAGACGCTGGCCCGAGAATCGCGGTGAAAGGCTTGCGCGCGCGAATCACCGCCTGCTAGCGTCCGCGCCCATGAGCACCCAGCCCTCCGGCGATCTCACGCCCGAATCTGCCTCCCCCACTGATATCGCCCCGCTCGGCCGCTCCGGACCGCCGCCTGCGCACGAACGGACGGGCGCGGACGACGCTGCAGACGCGCCGTGGGATGCGATCGCGGCGGATGCCGATTTCAAGAAGCTGCTCTCGGCAAAGGCGCGCTTCATTCTCCCAGTCTCGATCTTTTTCGTCGTCTATTACTTCGCGTTGCCCGTGCTCGTGGGGTGGTGGCCGGAGTTGATGAAAACGAAGATCGGCAGCGTCAATCTCGCCTACCTCTTCGCCCTTTCGCAGTTTTTCATGGCATGGATCGTCGCCGGTTTCTACGTGGTGAAAGCGGCGGGCTGGGATAAAGCCGCCGCTGCCGTGCTGGCGAAATTCTCCAAACGCTAAACCCTCATGTCCTTTTCCATTCTTGCCCAAACGCCCGTGCCGACCAATCACACGGCGCTCTTCATGTTCCTCGCCTTCGTCGCAGCGACGCTGGTCATCACTTACTTCAGCGCGCGGAAATCCTCCGGCTCCAGCGCCTACTTCGCGGCGGGCCGCCGCATCACCGGCTGGCAGAACGGCCTCGCCGTCGCGGGTGATTACATGAGCGCCGCGAGCTTTCTCGGCATCGCCGGCATGATCGCGTTCAAGGGCTACGATGGGTTCATGTATTCCGTCGGCTTTCTTGTCGCGTACCTCACGGTGCTCCTCGTGGTCGCCGAACCGCTGCGGAACGCAGGCAAATACACGATGGCCGACGTCCTCGCTTATCGCCTCAGTCCACGCCCCGTCCGCGCGATGGCCTCGCTCAGCACGCTCACGGTCTCCACCTTTTACATGATCGCCCAGATGGTGGGCGCAGGCGCGCTCGTGAAGCTGCTGCTGCCGGGTGTGAGCTATGAGTGGGCCGTCGTCGGCGTTGGCGTCCTGATGATCGTCTATGTCGTTTTTGGTGGAATGCTCGCAACGACTTGGGTGCAGATCACCAAGGCGGTGCTGTTGATGAGCGGCACGATCCTGCTCAGCGTACTGGTGCTGAAACACTTCGATTATTCGTTCGCCAAATTCTTCGACGCAATCGCGCACGTGCCCGTGAAAGGCGCCGACGGCGCGATGGTGACGAAGGACTTCCTGCAGCCCGGGCTCGCCTTTGGGCGCACGGCAACGAACCCGTGGGGCCCCGTTGATCTCGTATCGCTCGGCCTCGCCCTCATCTTCGGAACCGCCGGATTGCCGCACATTCTCGTCCGCTTTTACACCGTGCCGGATGCGAAGACCGCGCGCGCCTCCGTCGTATGGGCGATGATCTTGATCGGTCTCTTCTATATCATGACGACCTGCCTCGGCTTCGGCGCGGCGACCATCCTGACCCCCGCGAACATCATCGTGGATGGCGTGCCGAACGACAACATGGCCGCCCCCCTGCTAGCCGCGGCACTCGGCGGCGAAGTCTTCTTCGCCTTCATCAGCGCTGTCGCCTTCGCCACCATCCTCGCCGTCGTCGCCGGTCTCACGATCAGCGCCAGCACTTCATTCGCGCACGACTTCTACACAAACGTCATCCACCATGGAAAAGAGCATCGCCCCGGCGAAGAAGTGCGCGTCGCGCGGATCACCGCCTTCGTCGTCGGCGCCGTCGCCATCTTTCTCGCGATCAAACTGAGGACCATCAACGTCGCCTTCCTCGTCGGCCTCGCTTTCGCTGTGGCCGCCAGCGCGAATCTTCCCGTCATCGTGCTGTCGATTTTCTGGAAGCGCTTCAACACCGTCGGTGCCGTCGCCGGCCTCGCCGTCGGCCTCATCTCCAGCATCGTCCTAATCATGCTCAGCCCCAGCGTCATGGGCACCGACGCCAAAGCGCTCATTCAGCATGCGCCGATTTTTCCGCTGAAAAATCCCGGCATCGTCAGCATCCCGCTTGGCTTCATCGCCGCCCTCATCGGCACCCTGATCAAACGCGAGCCGAATGCAGAGGCCATGTTCACCGAACTCACCGTCCGCGCGAACACGGGTCTCGGAGCCGAGAAGGCGAGTTCGCACTAGCGACACGCTGTCGGACCCGAAATGGCCGAGCCGCTTCGTCACCTTTACTTCCACATCCCGTTTTGCCCGAAGCTGTGCCCGTATTGCAGCTTTTACGTCGAGACGGGGGGGAAGAACAAGACACGCGCATTTCTTGATGCGCTCTTGCGCGAAGTGGAACTGCACGCCGCGGGCGCGCGACCGCACACGATCTACTTCGGGGGCGGCACTCCGAGCGCGTTGAGCGTTGAACAGCTCGACTACCTCTTCGGGGGGCTCCGCGATCGGCTGGATCTGGGCGAATTGATCGAATGGGATCTGGAGGCGAACCCCGCGACGATCAACGCGGAAAAGGCGGCGCTGCTGCGCTCGCATGGGGTCACGCGGCTGAGCCTCGGCGTGCAGTCCTGGGATGACGGGCTGCTGAAAACCTTGGGCCGCGTCCACAACGCGGAGCAAGCCGAGCGCACCTTTCACGTTTTGCGCGACGCCGGTTTTACCAATCTGAATGTCGACCTGATGTTCGCGGTTCCTGGCCAGACACCGGCGCAGTGGAGCGCGACGCTCGACCGCACCATCGCCCTCGCGCCGGAGCACGTGTCTTCCTACTGCCTCACCTACGAGGAAGATACCGACTACTTTCGCAAACTGCTCGGCGGCGAATACCGGCAGGACGTGGAACTCGACGCCACCCTTTTCGAGACGACGATGGACGTGCTTCCCGCGGCTGGTTACGCGCAATACGAGATTTCCAATTATGCAAAGCCGGGGCGGGAGTCCCGGCACAATCAGGCCTATTGGCGCGGCGCGGATTACCTCGGGTTTGGACCGAGCGCGTTTAGCACCGTGGGCGCCCGGCGCTGGCAAAACATTCCCGACACCGCCGAATACACACGGCGAATTCTGGCGGGTGAGAGCGCGGCGACTTTCACGGAGGAACTCACTGCCGAAATGCGCCGCGGCGAAATCCTGGCCTTTGCGATCCGTGCCCGCGAGGGCGTGGCCGCGACGGATGTCGAGCGGTGGTCGGACGAGATGAGCGAGTTTCGGGCGCTTGGTTTTTTTGAGGAACGCACCGACCGGCTCATTCTCACACGCCGGGGCAAGATGATGGCGGACGCCGTTGCCGAGGCCTTTGTGTGACGTACGACGTCGCGATTGTCGGCGCGGGACCCTCGGGCGCAACGTGCGCTGCGTTTTGCGCGGAGGCGGGCCTGTCCACGCTGCTCATTGATCGCGCCGAGTTCCCGCGGGCCAAGGTTTGCGGTGATTGCTTGAATCCCGCCTGCTGGCCGATTCTGGATCGGTTGAAATTGACGGACCGTGTCCTCGGCCTTCCCCACTCGCGTTTCGAGAAGGTCGAATTCGTCGGCGTCGGCGGGCGTTCACTTCGTTTTCCGCTGCGCGCGTCGCCACGCGGAGAGATCGGGATTCAGCGGAGCGTGCTGGATCAATTGCTCCTCGATCGGGCGCGCGAAGCCGGCGCGGTCATTCGGTTGGGAGCGGCGGTGACCGGCGTTGCGGACCAATGGTCCATTTGCGCCGGTGACGACGTTTTTCAAGCACGTGTCCTCGTCGCTGCGGATGGCCGCAATTCCACGGTGGCGCGCTTGCTGGGCTTGCTACCGCCTGCCGCGAAAGATCGGATCGGCGTGCAGGCGCACTTTCGGGCTCCGAACCAATTTGGAGAACGCGTCGTTATGCGCTTTTTGCCCCAGGGCTACTGCGGAGTCGCCAGCGTCGGCGGCGACATGGTGAACCTGTGCCTCGTGAGCACGGGCGATCGGATCGGCGAACTGAAAGCGTGGGCGGAAGGCGAATTCGGATTAACGCGGGAGCAGGAGTGGCGGACGATTGCGCCGCTTTCGCGAGCCGCGGTGTCGCCCGTTCGGGATGGGCTGGTGCTCGTCGGCGATGCGGCGCGGGTGGTCGAGCCGTTTACCGGCGAAGGCATCTATTACGCCCTCGCCACGGGCGAACTCGCCGCGCGGCACATCGTGGCGCGGGATCTTTCCGGCTTCGTCGGCGAACAGGCGCGGCTTTATCGCGGACGCGTTTGGGTCAACGAACTGGCGAAATGCGCGGCGCTGCATCCCCGGGTGGCATCGTGGGCGATCGAGGTCGCGCGCGTTTATCCGCCGATGCTCCGATTTCTCACCGCAAAGGTCATCGGCGAGACCGCCGCGTGACGCGTCTGCCTACTTGTGCTCGGCCGGGTGCTCGGCGGCCTTTGCGCCGTCCGACGAGGCTTCATGCTTCTCGTGTTCGACGCCGGGCTGGGGGTCGCCGGGCAGCGGGTGGCGTTCGCAGGCGTTGGAGAGGACTGCGAGCGCGCAGATCGTGAGGATCGAAAAAAGTCTCATAAGCGGGCGCGACGCTAGCGGAGCCTTGCGCGGGCTGCCAAACGAAAAGCGCTCACTTCCCGCGATAGCTGCAACGGGCCGTCGGCGTTTCGTGGATGACGATCTCCGCGAGGCCGGGACACAGGGGCGCGAGCCTTTGCCAGAACCATGCGGCCATGTTCTCGATCGTCGGATTCTCGAGGCCCGCGATTTCGTTGAGGTAGGAATGATCGAGCAGGTCGACAATCGGCTTCATCGCGCGACCGATGACCGCGTGGTCGTAGAACCATCCGGTTGCGGGATCGACCTCGCCTTCCACCGAAACTTCCACCTTGAAGCTATGCCCGTGCATCTTGCGGCATTTGTGGCCCTCGGGCGCAGTCGGCAGCGTCTGGGCGGCTTCGAAGGTGAAATCTTTGGTAAGGCGAACGTTCATCGGGCGCGCAGTTTCAGTCCGCCGATCGAAATCGTCAAACGCCCTTCTGCTTCGGGTCCCAGATGAATTTGTGCATCTGGAGCTGGAAGCGGACGGGCAGCTTGTCGGCCACGATCCACTCCACGATCTCGCGCGGTTCGATGCGGCTGAAGATGGGCGAAAAGAGCACCGTGCCGCAGCGGGTCGCGAGGTCGTGGGTGCGGACCTGCTCCCGTGCCCATTCGTAATCCTCCCGCGAACCAATGACGAATTTCACCTCATCGCGCTGGTTCAAATGCGGGATGTTTGAGAAGAGGTTGCGAGCGCACTCACCGCTGCCCGGGGTCTTCAAGTCCATGATGCGATGCACTCGTGCGTCGATTTTTGAGATGTCGTG
>JAYTDO010000222.1:0-13630 GCA_043735935.1 Chthoniobacteraceae bacterium | reverse complement strand
TTGCCCGCAGCGAAGCCCGCAGCGACTCCGTCCGTCCCGAAATTCTAGCCAGTCAATGCTGACGGTCTTCGAGAATCCGTTGCTGCTCGCGCGCGTGGGCATAGAGCGTTGAAAACTTAGCCCGCGGCTTGACGGGTAACGCAAGGCGCGGTGGTGGTGCAGGACGCCCCAATTTTTCGAGCGCGAAGATCGCCGCACCGCGAAGCGACGCCTCCATTTCGTCGTTCGGGTAAACCGGACGCCCGAGGACATCCGCAAGCCTTTGCAGAGCTTGCGGCGATCTCTGGATTCCGCCACTCACGATGAACTTTGGCGGTCGCGACTCGGGCTCGATGAGCATTTCTGCAATTCGAGCGAGGCGATGATAGCTTGCTTCCGTGATCGCCTGAAGCAAGTCGATCGCCGTCGTGCTTTGCGTGATCCCGTGAATGACTCCGACCCCTTCTTCATCCCACGTTGGCGCACGTTCCGCGGTCCAAAAAGGCAGGACCACCAACCCCGGCACAGGGCCAGGCCGTACGGCCAGCGATTCCTCCAGAACGCTGTCATCGGGGAGTTGAAATTCACGTCGACACCAAGCCCTCAGATTGCCGGCATTGCTGATCGCGCCGCCGACGACAAAGCGCTCGGCATCGACGCGATAGCAAAACAGCCCGAACGGCGAGCGAGCGGCGGCTCCTTTATGCATCACGCGCAACGCCGCGCTCGTGCCAACATTGATCGCTGCGAATCCCGGACGCGTCGCGCCGGAACCAAGGTTGCTGGCGGCCCCATCGCCGATAGCGGGAAACCAAGGCACTCCGGCGAGCGCCGGGAACTCCCGGCCGAGTGCGCCCCCAACGATGCTTGGAGCGTCGCTGACCGGCCGAAGTTGCGATGCATGCAAACCGAAATGGGACATGAGGGACGCGTCCCATCGCAGTTTCTCGGGATTGAAGAATCCGGTCCCGGTAGCCATCCCGATGGCGCAGTTCGCGTCACCGCAAAGTTTTAGTTGGAGCCATTCCGCCGGTGACATCCACTGGCTGACGCGTTCCATCAAACGCGGCTGAGTTCGCCGAAGCCAAGCCACTTTGGCCGGCCAAAAACTGGCTCGCAACATGCAGCCGGTTCGCGCGTGCGTTTGCCGCTCCGCGAAGGTCTCCCGGAGTTTCGCGGCATCCTCCCGGCAGCGCGAGTCGGCCCACGTGATAATCCGCGTCAGCGGCTCACCGGTGCTGTTCGTGCCTATTAGACTATGCCAGAAACAAGAGACACCGACCCCACCGATCGACGCACCACGTGGCACCTTCGCGATCGTCTCAGCGACACACTGATGGATCGTGCGGAGAAGTTCATTCGGATCAATCTCGGCAGCGCCGTCGGGACCGGTGAGTAGCGCGTAGGAATGCTGCGCGGTGGTCTCCGGCAAGCGATTCCCGTCCAAACCAAATAATGCCGTGCGAGCAGACGATGTTCCAATGTCTAACGAGAGAACGAGCATGGCGGTTTTCAGCGGAAAGAAAAGTTCCTGAACGTTGCAGTCGAAGCGCTACCCGAACCGCCGCGTCTCTCGACACTTCGCGCAGAGAGGACGATGACACCTGCCCATTCGACGTCGGGCAGGCTCCCCCATGTGGCCTCTCCAAAAAACGCAGCTCCTCCTTCGGGAAAAAAGTTGCGCTCGGCACGCCCCAAGGTGTGCCGAGCGCATTTCCGAGCCGGGTGGATTACGCCTTTAGGATATGTCCCGAGACGAGTTTCGTCATCTCGAACATCGTGACCTGCTTCTTTCCGTTAAAGATGACTTTCAATGCGTCGTCCGCATTGATGTTGGTCTTCTTTTTCTCGTCCTGAAGTTTGTGCTTCTTGATGTAGTCCCAAAGCTTCTTGGTGAGTTCACCACGCGAGACGGGCGTCGAACCGACGACCTTCGCGAGGGCTTCGTCCGGTTGGACGGGCTTCATCAGTGCGGCGTTGGGCTTGCGGGCTGCGGGTTTTTTTGGTGTGGGCATATGAAAGATATACGGACCTGAAAATGCCGCGGCAACACCGAATACACCAAAGTTGAAGGTTGACGCCGATCGTCCACGCGCCAGTAATATTACCCATATGTCTAATACATCTCCTTCCGTCGCTCAATTGAAGCGGGCACTTGTCATCGCAGAACAGATTCAAAAACTCGAGGGTGAACTGGCGTCCCTACTCGGCGCCCCGTCCTCGAAGTCAACCCATGATGCCACATCGCTGACCGCTGGAAAGTCCGACAACAAGCGTTCACTTTCCCCCGCGGCGCGCGCCCGGATCGTCGCAGCTCAAAAGGCTCGCTGGGCAAAAGTAAAAGGCACTTCCGGTGAAACGCCGGCGTCGACCCCAAAGGCAGCAAAGAAGGTCAAAGCCAAACGCAACATCAGCCCAGAGGCACGCCAAAAAATGGCCGATGCTGCGCGCCGTCGCTGGGAATTGGTAAAGGGAATCGTTCCGGTCACTCCCGCTTAAATCACGCTTTTTCGGAGTCCGCGCGAGCGGCGCGCGGCCTCCTGGGAATATGGGAGTTTATTCCTGGGGTGGCTGTGCCTCGCGCACTGCTGCCCCGTGCGTTTCACTTAGCACGAGAATCGCGAAGCGCTCCACGTTACCGAGTTCGCTCGGCCCGAGCATCTGATAGTCCAGCGCGCCTCCCGCGGTCCTCGCGGCAGGCATGTTCGGAGTCGGCTTCTCGCTGCTGTTGAGACTGGTGTAATCGAACCTCCCGCGGAGATCCGTATATCCGTCCTTAAAGAAGCGCACGGTGCCATTACCTAGCCGGGCGTAAACCTTTACGTATACTTTTCCGACGGGCTTATCCGCCACCTGATCGCGGATCTCCAGCCGTCCGTAATTCTCCGCGAGATTCAGCTTCAACGTGTTTGCGTGATACGCTTGAGCCCTGCGTTGTCCGGCACCGATGATCTCCACCAATACATTCGCTTTGGTAAACTCACCGGGCAACGCTACTTCAATGGTGTCTTTTCCTTCGGGCAGAGTATGAACGACTGATTTCGTCGGCTTGATGATCGAGAAACGCCCTGAGTCTTCTGTTACAAATGGACTCGCGCTGAACAAGAACTCCGGGTCCATCAGATAGTAGTTCATGGTCACCGACGGGAGGTTTTTCCAAGTTAATGTGACGGTCTTGTTTTCGACCTTAAAACTGAACGTTGGCTCGGTGGCAGCCAGTTCAGACTGTTGATTCTCTCGGTCGGGCTTATCGCCGGCGCGGGCCACTTTTTTCCCTTCGATCTCGTCGATTTGCGCGGTGACTTCGCCGAAAAGTGCGCGCCAACGATCCACCGGGTAGTCCGCGTACTGGGCCGCCAGCGCCCGCGCTTCCACAGTTTTTTCCTCATAGAACGCGCTATAACACCGGAAGTAATCGTGCTGCACTTTGGTCGGCAAGGCAGCCACAGAAACGGTCTTAAATCGCGCCAACGCCTCCTCCACCCGGTCCTGAAGAAAGAGGAAATACACCACTGACATGTTATCCGCGTCGTCGAATTTCGGCTTATGCGCGAGGATCTGAAGGAGGGTCTGGTATTGACTGCGGATCACCGGATTCGCGATTCGAGTCTCCGCTCCCAACCGATGAGCACGTTGATTGACCAATGGTGAATACTCCAGGTGCTCATACGCGCGCCGTTCGACCGGGTCGATCGTCACCAACTTACAGTCCAGCCACGCACCGCATCGCGATAGAAACTCATCCCGGTGGCGCAGCCATTCCCGGAGCGCAGGCGCCTCATTGTGGACGACCGAATAGCCATACAGCGTGTCGTTATAGATATGGCGCGCCTCCATGACGGCGATCAGCTTCCGGAAAAACTCCACGTTTTGACGAGCCCGCCAGGCGATCCGCTCCAGATTGAGCCGCTCGATATTCGCCTGCTCCAGAAATGCCCACACATCGGCGTCGCTCCCATATTGCGACACATAATCCCACGACGCCTTGTCCACTTGCGACAGCTTGGTTACCGCATTGAACGTAAACGGTTTTGCCGAACCTACGATGCTCTCATTCCGCGCGACCTGCACGGGATAATGAAGGAACGGCTGCGGTGCTGCCGAGGGGAAATAGAAGAAATACTCGAACGTCTGAGTCGTATAAGGATCGAGACGGAGCTGCCTGCTTTGCGTCGTTTTGGTTCCCAGCACCGGCAGTGCGCCCTGCGGAATCTGTAGCAGCAGGCTCAACTTTTGGGGCGAGGACGCCGGATTGGTGACCACGATGTTCCCACCGTACACCGCTCCCGCGAGAAACTCCGCGGTCACGTACTTGTCGAATTTCTCGTTCCCTTCCTCACGATAACGGTCCCCGTGCCGATAGAAGTTTTGGCTTACCAGTAGTTCCGCATCCCCCTTCGCCTCCGCTGCCGATTTGATCTCTTTGTGAAAAGCGAGGATCGGCCCGGCCGCCGTCAGCGTGTACCCGGTGTTGTCCGCTTTGGTAGTATGCTTCGCGGCCTCGAACGGAAGGTCCAGCACCGCGAGGGCGAACATCATCTCGGTAAAATTCCGGCTCGCCTCGGTGACATTGGCTGACACGAATGTCGACTTGCCGTCCCACGCGCCGTAGTCGCGCCAGAAAGCATTGATACTCACCAAGTCGCCGTCCTGCTCCTGGATCGGGAGATGGTAGTAATTGTTCTCAGCCCATTCCTTGGTAGGGCCGATCCGCCGGTAGTACGCGCGCTCCCTCGCCAGACCTCGCTGCTGCTCCGCGACGTCCATCGTCACCAATCCCAGCGCCTTTACCTCGGCGAAGTCAAATTCGTTGACTCCTTCGAACTTGGCGTCGACGCCAAACCGATTCTCGCCATCTGCCCGGCGCAAACGCACGCTTTTGTCGGCGGACTTCTTTTCCAACTCCTGAAGACGATCCAACTTCTCCCCAGACGATTCCCTCGCGTCTGCCGCCTTCAGGCTGCCCCGGGCGTAAAGCGCCCCGTCCGCGAGAGCCGCCCTCCCGGACGTGGCGATCTCGGGCATATCCTTGGCCCTTCCGGCAAAAGAAGAAACCACACCGCCTCCCATCGCCCCACCCTTTCGCGCCGGCGTCGGCGCGGCAGCCGCAGCCATCTCTTTAAGAGTCTCTTCCTTCGCTTGTTTGAACCCGTCTCCAGCGCCCGCTTGATCGAGCGCGCGGCCGCGCAACGCGGTTTCGAAAAGTTGATCCGTGCGCTCCGCATCGGGGCGCAGCAACTCCCACATCTCGCGCAAATGGCGCGCCGTCCGCGCCGCCTCCCCCGGCAAACGTTGAGCCAGCAACGCGCGCTCGACCACGTTCAGCCTCTCGTAAGCCCACGCATCGGTATACCGCTTCAAATCCGCCCCGATCAGATAGTCGTCCATGAACGTTTTGTCCTTCTTGTTGCGAAGGTAGGGCTGGACCACCTTCGCAAAAAAAGCGGCGTCTTTACGGAAAAGAAAGAAGTTCAACTCATGGCAGGCAAACTCCGAGTACTTCGCCCGCTTCTCCTCCTCCTTCAGCGTCGGCCAGTCCAGGACCCAGGCGAACTTCGCCAGGTTGGCGTCCCCGCTCAATGTCGTGAGCAGCGAGTAAATCCCCCGGAGCGAGTCGTAGGTCTCGAGTTCGCTCGTGGCCACGTCCGCCAATGTCAGCGACTGGCCAGCCGCGAGCACCGTCACCTCTTTCTTTTCCGTAAATGGCTTCGTCGGATCGAGATTTCGCGTCAGGCGCAGGTCCGAGAATTTGGTCCCCTGCTCCGCGAGGGCGAATGTCGTCCACACCGCATTACTCAAATCTTCCGCATAGACCTGCACATACTGGCGGTCGCCAAGCAGCTTCCGCGGGACCACCACCACACCCTTCTCATCCGGAGCCAGGTTGTAAACGACCGGCGCCGCACTCGCGAGAAAGTCGAGGTTCGGCCCCTGCGATCCCGGTTCGACGCTCATCGCCGCCGGTTTCATCGGAGCCGGTGCCGCCGGGGCATTTCCGGCCCGCTCCCCGCGCGTCGCCGTGGCGACCTGGCCGGCCGCCATTCCCGTTTCGTTCAAATCCGTCGAACGTTTCTCCCACGGATTCAGTAACAGTCCAGGCCGCGTCAGCATGTTGCCCGCGAATTTTTGCGCGAAGCGCCGCTCCAAGATGTAACGAAACTCATCCCCGATCTCACGGCCGGCTGAAAACAGATTCGGCAGTTTGTCCGGCGTTCCCCACGTCGGCGCAAACCGCGTGAAACCCCCGAGCCCCGCAAACAATCCACCTTGCGGATAAAAGCGCGTGGCCGCGACGTGGACCCGGGTAAAGGCATTCGCATTCGCCAGTTGGATCGCCACGCCCTCGTCCGTCACCGCCACATCCGTCACGTTCAAGGGCGACGCGTCCCGTAGTTCCAACGAGCGATTCTTGCCGAGCAGCCACTGGCGCACCGCCACTCCCTCGGTCACACGGATCGTGACTTCCCGCCACGCCCCGTCGTGTTTGTTCCCGTCACGGAATCGCAACGAATAATCCCCCGCCGGCAGGCCTGCGATGGGCAGGAACGCCGGCGCGCGCTCTTTGGCATCCACGTTTACCTGCTTCGAAAAATCCGCCACAAACTCCCCGCCCCGCAATTCCAGCAACGAATAGCTGTCCGGCGGCGCTTCGCCTGCCCACGGCACCCGGATCACATCGCCCACCTTCGCATGGATCGTCGTCGGCCAGGTCCGCACGTAATCGTTCAACTCCCAATGCCCGTGTCGGCCGTTCGGGATCTGCGCATCGATCGACAAAATTCCGGGCAGCTTTCCCAGATTCACGCGGCCCAACTCATCCGTGCGCAACGCGATCGTCTGGTGCCCGGTGAAGCCCCAATGCGTCAGCCTGAAAACCACCTGCTGGTCCGGCAGCGCCTCGCCGTTCTTGCCGAGCAACTCAAACACGTGGTTCTCGCCCATCTTGCTGAGATGCGCATCGCTCGTGAATTCCGTCCGATCGATCCCGTTCAACTCCCATGTCCGCGATGCTGTCACCTCACGCTTCGCGCCGCCCTGCGCGATTTGCTCAACCTGTCCCGTCACCGTCACCGTAAGCGTCGCGAGTCGCTCAGGCACGCTGAACGAGTGGATCAATTCGCGACCGGATTCCAATTTGAGACCCTTCACCTCGCTGGTCGTTTTCACGCCATCCAACGACGTCGAAGTGATGCGCATCTTCGATTCCTTGAGCAAATCGAGCGGGATCGGCGTCGCGCCCAGCAACATCGTGGCCCGCACCGCGAGGGAGGCCTCGCGCCGCCCCAATAGTTGCTCCCGTTCGATATGAAACTGCACATTGAGGTGATATTCCTCCCCGTGATGCTCGAATTCCGCAAGCGTCGCAAACTTCCCCGCCGCATCCGAAAGCACGATGGGTTTGCGCCCCGGTTGCGTTGTAAACGGCACCAGGATCTGAGGGTCCGCCAGTTTCCCCGGCTTGCCGTTCGCATTTTCCGCCACCGGTAACGGCTCATACTTGCGCCCATCGGCCCAGATGACCGCGTCGCGCACCGGCACCCGATTTTCATCGAGCACCGTCAACAGATCGCCCGCCGCACCCGTCTGCTGAAGGACGGTCCACTGCCCCTTTCGCACCAGCGCCCGCGAGGATTTTCCGCCGCCGATGAATTCCACCACCCATACGCCGCGCCCTTTGAGTTCGGGAAACTTGAAATTCCGAACGACGCGTTGGAACGGCGAACGCCCCGCCGCGTCATCGAACCCCTGCGTCCGCTCGGTGTTCGCCACCAACCCGTCGAGATTGACGTCCGTATTGAGCTGTCGTTTCTGCATCAGGAAAAACGAAAGCGCGTTCAGTTCGTAAATCTTCACGATCACCTTCGGGGTATTCTTCAAAAACACATCGACGCTCACCGCTTCGTCGGGCGCCACAAACGGCGCGTTGGTCGGCGCAAACTCGACGTCCACTCGCTCTTTCAATCCTTGAAATGCGGTCGGCGTCAGCAGCGAGGCCCACTTTTCCGGCGCCCCGATCCCGTGAGTCAAAAGTGATTCCGCGATCACCGGCCTGAGCCACGTGTCGCGCACCATCTCAAACCACTCCCTGCCCACTTCCTTCGGATCCAAAACGACCGCCTGCGCGGCATTACGCGCGATGATTTCGAGGAAGTAGTCGCGCACGAGCGCCTCATCATTCCGGACAGGCGCAAACCCAAGCCGCGTCTCACCGAAGTCCGCATTCAAATCCGTCCACACCGTGTTTCCACGCTGTTTTTCGAGCCACTTCGGATTCATGTAATCGGTTTGCCTCGGCAGCAGGAGATACTCCTTGAAACGCGCCTCATCATGCACCCCCCTCGCATGGTCATGCGTGAGCCGATGGTAGAGGATATGCGCTTTCAGCGAATTGAACGGCGCGGGCAATCCCTTCACATACGCCCAAGCCCGATCCAGCCACGCCTCGCGTTCCACCGGGTCGAACTCCACATCCGCATCCGCGCCAGGCGCAAGCTTGCGCAGCTTCGCGAAGACAAATGGGCTTTCCGTCGCGATCCGCGGCACCAGCTTCGCGAGCGCGTCGAGCTGCGCCGGCAGCAGCGCTGTGTGAATGGGAAACTCGCCAAATCCGCGACTCTCTTTCGAATTCAACTCGTCGGCAATCATCTCGACCAGATTCGGGACATCAGGGCGCTTTATCCGGGCCAGCAACGCCCTCCTCTGCGGCGGTCGCAAAGCCACCTTCTCGCGCACCAGCGTCTCCAATTCCCCCTCCGCCACGCTTCCCAAGCCATCGTCTGCCAACGCTTGGGCCAGAAACACTCCCCGCGCCACTTGTGCGGCGTCCAGCGCTGCGGGCAGGTTTGGCTTTTGATCCCGGACCTCCTGCACGTGATTAAACTGCAAGCCGAGCTTCTCCCGCAGATACTTCAACGTCGCCTGCGGGTCCGTCTCATAGGCGAGCAACGCCGCACGATTCTCGATGATCCGGCGCGTTTCGGAATTCGGAAATCGCTTCGTCCACTCATCCAGTGTCGTCGCGAGCTTCGGAGCTTGCGCCGAGTTTTGGTAATGCAAGGCGTGGAAGAAATAGAACTCCTCGCTCCCGGGGATGAGCTGTGAAAGGACGACCTCCCGATCCGGCGCCAGCGCGAATTTTTCGATAAATCCGATCTCGTTCTCGGCGAAAAGGATGTGAGCACTGATGGCGAGGGCGAGAGGAGCGAGCAGTCTGAGTTTCATATCTGGCGAAGTGCGGGGGGGTTAATCGAGCGCGGCCGTATCGTTGCCCGGCGGCGGCGATGCGTGCAACCGCAGGGTTGTCAAAAGATTGTCAGACAATGGCGTCCGACACTCCCGAATACGTGCGGCCGCGGTGGTTTGTTAGACTCCCCTATCCCACAAGGAATCGCCCATCGCCCGTCGGATCGATCGTTTGTCCTCCGATCTTCACCACGGATGAAAAATCCCCGGCGGCAAAGTAGCTACCTCCGTCGGCGCTCCCCTTGACCACGATTTTCGCAATGCTGCTCGTGATGCCGCCGATGATCGTATCATCCGCGTCGCGCAGCACCGAATTGATCGGATCGAGTCCGGCGGCGATCGAGACTCCGCTCGCATCGCGCTGAATCTTCACCTTGCCAATCGTGCCCTGGCCGAACACATCCGCAGCGTCGAACGCGAAGTCTGCACCGAGATCGGCACCAGCCAAAATGCGCGAATCCGACGCGTCCCGTCCGACAAAGATCGCCGCGATATTTGCCGCAAACACAGTCGCGCCGCGCACATCGCCACCCGCGCCATTCAATCTGCTCACGCTGATCGTCCCGACGTCACCTCGCAGGCCCACCTCGCCGTTGAGGTTGCCTCCCACGATGCTGATCGAGTTCAACGCCATCTTCCCGCCCAGGGAAGCGGACGATGTCGTCGAAACGAGCGTCCCGCTCAAATCACCGCCTCGGATGCTCACGTCGCCAAACTTTTTCGCGGTGAGCGACCCGCTCAATTCGCCGCTCTTCACTGTCACGAGACCGATGCTTCCCGCCGTGATCACGTCCGCCGCGAGGTTTCCCGCCGTCGCGTTCAAGACCCCGATCGAGTTGGCGGTCACCGATCCCTCTCCGAACGAGCCGCCCTTCAAAACCGAAATCGCTCCCGCCGCTTGAATCCGAAAACCATCCGCAAAACTCCTCGCCGCGATCTTTGAAACGCTAGCCAACGCGATGGTAGGATCAGCCAGGATCGCATCTGGGCGGAGCACGTCACGAACGGCGATCTGCCCGACCGCACCTGACACGCTGATTCCGTTGACGACCAGGTCACTCTGAACGGCCGAAAACGAACCCAGATCCCCATTGATGACCACATCACCGATGTCGACGCGGCCATTGCCGCCGAGCTTCTTTTTCACTGTGATCGTGAGGGAAGACACGAGCGATGATCCGTCCACGCGCAAAACGTCAATCCCACCCCGGCCGTCGACATCCGGATCAAGCAACGCCACTTTGGCTTTGCCCGGTCCGCTGTACGTGATCCGATATTTGTCCCCATCCGCATCAAAGAACGTCTTCGTTTTCCCGACCTTGATCCAAGTGGGCGCAACGACGGTGATCGTCTGTTCAGGGGCATTCGGAAGCGCTGACAAGTTTCCCACTTTGTCCGCAGCCTGACTGTAAAACGAATAGGTATGCCCCACTGCGCCCGTGAAGCGGAAGCCGCCATCGGCATTCGCGACTGCGGCGGTTTGCAATGGGCCACCGTTGTCGGCATAAAAGAGCGTGATACCCGCGACGCCCGAGCCGCCGACATCGTCTGTGCCAGTCCAACGCACGGCAAAGGTCGACCGTGATGTCGTGGCGGGGAGCGCGTTGATCGTCACCGTCGGCGCGACGAGGTCGAGTTTGTTTGTGACGGTCGGCGTGGCGAGCGCGGCTTCCGTGTCGAAAACGATGCTCGCGAGGCCGGTGAATTCCGTGCCGTTGGCGAGGCCGGCTTTCGGTTTCACGGTGTAAGTGAGGAACCCGTCGCCGCGGCCGGTGCCGTCTTCGCTCGGGAGGAAGCCGAGGAACGGATTCGCGGGCACTTCGCTCGTCGCGGGATCGAGCGATGTGTAGGTGACGGTGAGCAAGCCCGTCAGCGTGTCGAGATCGGCGTCGATTTTCACCTTCACGCCGAGCGTCGCGGTAGCGTCGTAGATGGTGTGAAAGCTCGTGCCACTCGCGGGGATTGCGTTTCTCCCGAAGCCGAAACCGGTGAAGGCGAACGTGGTGAGATCAAGGTCGGCGTCGAGCGTGTGCGTGACCTGGACGACCTGTGCCGGAGCACTGGCGCTGGCTTTGTTCTCGAACTCGATCTTGTACGGGAACGTGCCGTCGCCGCTCACAAAGCCATCAAAGCGCACCTGCCCCGGCGCGATGCTGTCCGGCACCGGATCGGCACCCGCCCCGGCAGGGCCGACGAGATTGTTCGGATCGTTCGGGCGGATGACTTCGCTTGGCGAGCGCGGATTTGGATTCGCGACGGGATCGTAGATGCCGTTCTTTTTGAGAAAATTGATCGCGTCGAGCGTGGCGTCGCGCTTGGATTTTCCGCCCGCGATACCATCCTTTACGAGTTGCGTGAAGAGCCAGTTGTCGCCGTTTTCCTGATAGTATTTCGGGCTGAAGTGCGCCTCGTCGGGGTTGAATTTCCCGTAGGTGCCCGCGTCCTTGTAGTAATCGTAAGCGGACTTTTCGATGTCATAGACATCCTTGGCCGCGAGGAGGGCCTGCACGGGGGGCGGGACGATTTTGTTCAACACCTTTGACACCGGAGCCAGGACCTTGAGGATGGGCTTGGGAAGATTGATGACCTTGCTCAGGATGCTCTCGCCCTTCGCCAATCCCGGCGCCACTTCTGCGATCGGCGCCTTGGCCAGTTGCTCCGCCTGATAGATGGGATCGAGGTGCGAAATCGCGGGGAGATTTGAGCTACGCCGCGCAGCTTCGGCGATGTTGCCCAGTTCCGTCGCGGCCGCGAGGTCTTGCGCGACAGGATTCACCAAATTCGCCTGAGACGGGATGCCGCCCAAGGTTCCGCCGAGCACGAGGCCCACGTCGCCGATCGCCGCTCTCGGGATGAAGCCTCGCACCGTATGATAGGTATCCCCGACAGAGGTGATCAAAGTTCTGCTCGACGAGCCAAAGCCACCGGGCGACGGCGTCAACCCGCTTGGATCGGTGTTGTTCACCGGATCGTTGTGGACGAAGCGATACAGATTCGTATCGCCGCCGGTGAAGCCAGACGGATCGCGCGAAGTAAAGCGCCCGAGCGCGGCGTCGTAAGTGCGCGCATGCATCGAATACAAGTCGCCCGCCTCGTCCGTGACGCCAGCCGCGCCGTCGTAGGTGAAGGGCTGCGCGATCGTGCCAGTCTGCGACGCCACTTTTCCAAACGGCAAATACGTGTAACTCGCAACGCTCGTGCCGCCGCTACCGGAGAGCAGCGCAGTATTCCCGATCGCGTCGTAATGGTAGAAAGACGAGGCGCCCGCGCCATCGGTACGCACTTCGATTCCGAGGCCGCTGGCATAGTGCGCGGTCGTGGTTCCGCCGCTGTATTCGCCGAAGAGCGTGCCGAGTCCGGCGGGATCATTCGCGTAATCGGTACGTACGCCGTTCTCGATTTTCCCAATGCGATTGCCGAGCGCATCATAGTCGAACGAGATGACGCTGCCCGGCGAGATGATGCCTGAGAGGCGCCCCGCCGCGTCGTAACTGTAGCTCGTGGTGACGCCGCCCGAGGCGCTCGCGATCACGCGCCCTGCGCGATCGTAGGTCAGCGTCTCCGCGCCAGCCGCCGTGTATTGGTCGGCGTTGTTCGTCGTGTAATTGGTGGTGCCGCTCGCCGAGTCGGAAACGGTCACGCGATTTCCCTCCACGTCGTAACCATACGTGATGGTGCGCCCGCCCGGCAACGCCGCGCCGATGAGCTGGCCGTCGACATCGTAGCTATAAGTCGTCGTGCCGCTCGGGTCCGTGACGGTTTTGACGCGATCGTGAACGTCGTAGGTATAGTTGAAGAACCCCGTGATCGCATTCGCCCCATCGCGGTGGGTGACGGTCGTGGCGCGATTTTCCGAATCGTAGGTATAGGTGGTCGTCGCTCCGTTGCTGCGCGTCTCAGTGATGAGCTGACCGAGCGTGTTGTAATCGTAATCGACAAGCAGCGTCCCGCCCGTGTCCTTAACGGTGTCGATGCGCCCGAGCGTGTCGTAGCTGTAGCGGACCGTATAGCCCGTTTGATCGGCAACGGTCACCCGCCGACCCGCCGCGTCGTAGGTGTTCGTGATCGTCTTGCCATTCGGATACGCGATGCTCAGCTGCCGGTCCGCGGCGTCGTAAGTCATCCTGGTCGTGCCTTCGTTATCCGTCGCGGTGAGCAGATTGCGATGCGCGTCGTAAGTGTAGGAAACCGCGGTGCCGTCGGGCAGCGTGCGCTGGGTCACGAGGCCGCTGGCGTCGTAGGTGAGGGAGGTGCGTCCGCCGTTTTCGTCGATCGTCGCGAGGATGCGTCCCTTCGTGTCGTATTCGAAGTGAATCGCGGAGCCGTCGGGATTGAGCGTCCCGGTCAGATTGCCCTTCGTGTCGTAAGTGAACTTCGTCGTGTCGCCACCTGGATCGGTCACGCCGAG
>JAYTDO010000221.1:0-2156 GCA_043735935.1 Chthoniobacteraceae bacterium | reverse complement strand
CGAGTCCCGCCAGGGACGGAAGACCGGTTCTACCGTCCCTGCCGGGACTCGGCACATTGAGATTGGCCGGGTGACCCAGCACTAAAGTGCTGGGCTATTCTCAGAAGATCGCCGAGGCCCACGATGGTCGGTCGGCTTCCCGACGCCCACACATTCCCCCGAACCCCCAGGCCGCCCGCGCCACCCGGCGCATCCATGCGCCTCCCCCGCCGTCCCCGTATTTGCTTGAATCCAGCGCCCGTCTTCCCCCATCACACCGCGCGCGATGCCCCACCTTTCATGGAATGAAGTCCGCGACCGCGCCCTGCACTTCTCGCGCGATCCCCAGAACGTCAACGCCACCTCCGAGCGCGCCCACAAGCAGACCTTCTACAACGCCTTCTTCGACGTCTTCGGCCTCCGCCGCGCCTCCATCGCCTCCTTCGAGGAAAACGTCCTCAACCTCAAGGGCAACACCTCCGCCATCGACCTCCTCTGGAAAGGCAAACTCCTCGTCGAGCACAAGAGCCGCGGCGAAGACCTCGACCTCGCCGCCACCCAAGCCTTCACCTACATCGAGGACCTCACCCGCGAGGACCGCTGGGACGAGATTCCCCGCTTCGTCCTCGTCTCCGACTTCGCCCGCTTCGCCCTCTACGACCTCGAACCCGACGACCAGCCCGACCTCCCGCTCTTCCACGGCCGCCAGATCGAGCCCGCTCCCGCCCGCCGCCAGCAGGGCGCCCACTACACCAGCGAACGCGACATCATGAAAGTCATCCCCTCTCTCTTCCTCGACGCGTGCGGCAGGATGAAACGCGTCCGCTCTCTCTTCCTCGACGCGTGCGGCAGGATGAAACGCGTCCGCTCCCTCGTCCTCGACACGCGCGGCAGGATGAATGTGCTACGGATCTGCACCGATCCGCCCCGCCGGGCAGGCTGGAAGCCTGCATCGATTTTAGCCCCGGGTAACACCCGGGGATATATAGATCAAAAAACGATCGCGCCCCGGCAGGGGCGCAGGATCATGCGCCCATGTCCTCGACCCACCTGAGCCTCCACTACCACATCGTCTTCGGGACGAAAGGCCGCGAACCATGGATCGCACCCGCGTGGCGCGGACGCCTTCACGCCTATCTCGGCGGTATCGTGCGGGAAGGCGAAGGCGTCGCCGAAGCCGTCGGCGGAATGGGCGATCACGTCCACCTTCTCCTCGGACTCCGGGCCACCCACCGGCTGGCCGACGTGGCCCGCGACTTCAAGCGCGCCTCCTCGGAGTGGGTTTCCAAGTTCGTGCCGGTCGGGTCGGGCGTGCCCTGGCTCGGCGCGGAGCCCGCCTCGATGACGAGAAGAACCTGCGCGTTTGTCGTCGAGTTGATGAGCTGCAATTCGATGTCGAATTCCAGCGTGAACGTGCCGCCCGCGCGGAATTGCTGGTCGTTGATGTAGAGCGGCGGCATCGGCACGCGCTCGAAGTCGGTGGGGAAAAAGGAGTTCGTCGCGCCGTCGTGAGTGACGCGATACCACACGCGGCCGTCGCTAGCGACGTGGCCGCCGGGCTTGAGGATCGAGCCGCGCCGGCCAAGGCCCCCGGGGATCGGGATGTCGTTGCCGGTGTTGTTGACGAACACGTTGCCCGCGTTCGCGAGCACGTCGGGCAGTTCCAGCTCGAAGGCGAGGAGATATTCGTCCTCGAACGCCTGGCGGTCTTCGCGAGCCAGCTTCACGGCTTTCTTCACCACTTCGAGCGGCTGCGACTGGATGAAAAGGAACGTGCTTAGCTGCCGCTGCTTGTCGTCGGCGGAGAGCGCCTCGACCGCTTCCTTGTCGCCGCCGACCACCATCGTCAGGCCGAGCGCCCGGCAGAGCGTGAGTGTGCCCGCAGAAAATGGCCGCAGCGTAATGCCGCTGGTCTCGGGCGCGGGCGCGATAAACGTGTCGAGATTGGTTTGCGTGCGTTCGTCGGCGGTCATTTTTCGAGATCGGTGAGGAGTTCCTGGCGGCGTTCTGGCGTCGCATCGAATGGCACGAGCGCGAACCGCTGACCTTTGCGAATGAGCGCCACTGGCGCGAGTCGTGCGACCTCCGCTGCGAGCAAGCCCGCGTTGCGGAAGGCGGTGATGATGTAGGCAAACGGATGCTCGTTGTTTTGTGTCGTCCACACGGGATCGTGCCAC
>JAYTDO010000220.1:0-12965 GCA_043735935.1 Chthoniobacteraceae bacterium | reverse complement strand
GCCGGAGGCGCCGGTGTCGCGGCGTGGTGATGGGGCGCTCGAAGCCGCATTCTACGGTTGCGGCTGGTCGGTGCGACCGATCGGCGGGCGGGCGGGTCGGGCGAATTACTGGCACAGCGGCAGCCTGCCCGGCACGTCGTCGCTGCTCGTCCGGCGGTGGGATGGGCTGAGCTGGGCGGCGTTGTTTAATCAGCGCTCGGACCAGCCGCAGCTTTCCGACGGCGACATCGACGGGGCGCTGCATCGGGCGGCGGATCGTGTGGGCGAATGGCCGACCGGTGATCTGTTTTCCGCAGCCTGAGCGTTATTCGGGCGCGTTGTGAGGGCGATAGCCCGCGACGAATTCGCGACGAAACTCCGCGAACGTGCCCGCCTCGATCGCCACGCGCACGCGGCGCATGAGCTCGAGATAGAAGTGAAGATTGTGCAGCGAGATCAGGCGCAGGCCGAGGATCTCTTCCGACTTCACGAGGTGCCGGAGATAACCGCGGGAAAATGGCAGGCAGCCGGGAAATTCCCACGCCTCCTCGATGGGCGCGTCGTCGAAGCGGAACTCCGCGTTCTTCAGATTGATGGTCCCTTTCGAGGTAAAGGCGGTGCCGTTGCGCGCGATGCGGGTCGGCAGCACGCAGTCGAACATGTCCACGCCGCGCGCCACCATTTCCACCATCTGCGGCGGCGTGCCGAGGCCCATCGCGTAGCGTGGCCGGTCGTGCGGCAGATGCGGGACGGCGTGTTCGACGGCGGCCATCATCTCCGTCTCCGGCTCACCGACGGACACGCCGCCGATCGCGTAACCATCGAACCCGATCTGCACGAGCGCCTGTGCGCTTTCCTTGCGGAGTTCGGGAAAAGTCGCGCCCTGCACGATGCCGCACTTCAAGCCCGGCGTCTGGACTTCCTTGCAGCGGGCCGCCCAGCGCAGCGTGCGTGCCCAGCTCTGCGCGGCGTAGTCGTATTCGCAGGGATACGGCGGGCACTCGTCGAACAACATGCAGATGTCCGAGCCGAGCGCGGCCTGGATTTCCATCGCGGTCTCCGGGCCGAGGAAACACGGCGCGCCGTCGAGGTGGCTTTGAAAATGGACGCCTTCCTCGGTGATCTTGCGGAGCTTCGCGAGGCTGAAGACCTGGAAGCCGCCGGAGTCCGTGAGGATCGGCCCGTCCCACGCCATGAAGCGGTGCAGGCCGCCGAAGTGTTTGATCACGTCCATGCCGGGCCGGATGAAAAGGTGGTACGTATTGCCCAGGATGACCTGCGCGCCGAGCTGCCGGAGCTCATCGGGCGAGACGGCCTTCACCGTCGCCTGTGTGCCGACTGGCATGAAGATCGGCGTCTCGATGATGCCGTGGCGGGTCGTGACTCGGCCGCGGCGGGCGAGCGAGGAAGGGTCGGTCGAAAGGAGCTCAAACATGGAAGGCGCGCACCCTAGCGGCGGCGGCGGGGCGCGCAAGCGCCCGGGTCTACCCGGGGCCGCGGCCTGCGCCCGGGCCGCGCGCGGATTCCTCGGCATCGACGAGCGAGAGGAACACTTTCTCCAATCCACCGGACTCGTGCGACTGCGCCTTCAGCTCGGCCACGGTGCCGAGGGCGATGATTTTTCCGTGCGCGATGATGCCGATCCGGTCGGCGACTTCCTCCGCGATGCTGAGCTGGTGAGTCGAGAGGAAGATCGTCATGCCGGCATCGGCGCGCGCCTTGAACTCGTCCTTCACGATGCGCGCGTGCATCGGGTCGAGGCCGACCATCGGTTCGTCGATGATGAAAAGCTTAGGGTCGTGAAGGAGCGCGGACGCGATGACGAGGCGCTGGCGAGTGCCGTGGGAAAGGTTCTCGGTGATCTCGTGATGGTAGTCGTTGAGATGAAAGCGATCGAAAAGCTCGCCGCACTTCGTCGTGAGCGCGCGCCGGTCCATTCCGTAGAGTTCCCCGACGAATTGCATGAATTCGAGGCACGTGAGTTTGTCGTAGAGGAAGGGGAAATCCGGCACGTAAGCGAGCTGGGCCTTTGCGCGTTCGGGTTCGGCCTGAATGTCGAAGCCGCCGATCTCGACCCGTCCCGAGGTGGGCCGCAGCAGGCCGCAAAGCATCTTGATCGTCGTCGTCTTGCCCGCGGCGTTCGGTCCCAGAAACGCGAAGAATTCCCCCCGGGCGACGTCGAGATCGAGGCCGTCAACGGCCCGGAGTGAGCCGAAATGTTTGGAGAGTTGGTGAGCGCGAATCATGGAGGTGAAAGGTTCTTCGGACGGTCGAGCGAAGTCGGGCCCGTCATGGCGCGACGTTTTCGGGTGCCATCGTGTAACCCACGAGGGTCTTCACGTGCAGCACCTGCCCGAGCTGGCTGACGTGCGCTTCGAGCAGCGTCTGGCCGCCCTGTTTGAGCGCGAGCACATACGTATCGATGCGCTGGCCATACAGCGTGAGGCTGCCTTGGTGGGCGGTGAGCTCTGCCGTGGATTTGCTGCTGCCCCGCATCGCGCTGAAGACCGCGGGATCGAGTTCGAGCTGTTCGAGCGCCTTCTTTAAGCCCGCTTCATCGAGCGTGTATTCTTCGTCCTCGAGCGTGACGCCGTTGTTCGTCAATCGATAGTGCGCGAGATTTGTCGCGGGATCGAGAGTGATCTCCGCGCGCATCGGTGAAGGATCGCGCAGCCCGAGCCCGATCAGGATGGACTGTAGTTCCGTCGTTTGCCCGAAATCCGCGATGCCGTCCCACGACACCCGCTGGCGCCGCGCGCCCGGCAGGCGCAACTGGAGATTACCGGAGTATTTGATGAGTCTCGCTTCATCCACCTCTCGGATCGCCGGCTCGATGTGAAAATGGCCGGCGCGCAGGCCTTCGCTCCAGATCGTGAGATCGCTGGGCTGCTTGTGCAGCCACATCAGCTTTGCGACGTGCGCGACAGGCACCGTCCTCACCTGCGAATGGTCCGGCCACAGCTCGCTCCGCACGAGCAGCGTCGTCATCGTGAGCCAGAAAAGCACGATCGCGGCGGAGACGAATCGGGGGAGCATGGTGAGCGTGAATCAGAGCGAACGGCGTGCGAGCTAAGGCTTGGATTTCTCGACCAGCGCGTAGGCGTTATGGTTGTGGATGCTCTCGAAATTCTCCGCCTCGACGCGATACCAGGTGATCCGCGGCTCGCGGTTTGCCCGCGCGGCCACGGCCCGCACGAGATCCTCGACGAACACGGGATTTTCATACGCGCGCTCCGTCACGGCCTTTTCATCCGGCCGCTTCAGGAGGCTGTAGAGCTCGCTCGACGCGCAATCTTCCACGAGTCGGATGAGGTCCTCGATCCAGATGGGTTCGGTGCAGCGCAGCGAAAAAGTCACCAACCCGCGCTGATTGTGCGCCCCGTGCGCGCTGATCGCCTTTGAGCACGGGCAAAGCGTCGTCACCGGCACGCGCACCGTGAGCACGAAATCGATCACGTCATCGGCGATCGTCGCATCGAAGGTCGCCTCGTAGTCCATCATGCCGACCGCCCCCGAGACGGGCGCGCGCTTTTCGAGGAAAAACGGGAAATCGAACGCGACGTGCGCCTTCTCCGAGTGCAGGCGTTTTACGAGCTGCCGCAGGATCGTGTGGATGTTGTCCACGTGCAGTTCGGGTCCGAATTCATTGAGCACTTCCACGAAGCGGCTCATGTGCGTGCCCTTGAACTCGTGCGGCAGATCGACCGTCAGCGCCGCCGTCGCCACCGTGTGCTGGAGCGAGTGCGCCTTGTCGCGGATCTGCATCGGGTAACGCAGGCCCTTGACGCCCACCCGGTCGATCGGGATCTGGCGGTCGTCGCGCTGCGCTTGCGTATCGGTGAGCGGGGAAAGTGCTGTCGGCTCCATGGGCGCGCAGTCCATACCACAAAACGGCGCGCCGCGAATGGGCAAACCGCGCCGCTACTTAAACTCCGTGTCCGTGAGCCGGTGCGCGTCCCGCGAGTAACCCATCCATGCGGCCACCAGCGACATCAGCACGCCAGTCGCGACGAACGTCGGAAGCATCGGTTTATAGACCAGCATATCCGAGCCCACGATCATCAGCGTCCCGACGCTGACCCACATCACTGCGACGAAAATGTAACGTGCCCACTTCTGCCGCAGCCACATCGCCAGCAGCAGTGCGGTCAGCCACAGGCCGCTGCCCACGAGAAGCGGCTGTAGCTGGCTTTTTGGGATCACGGGCGGCCCCATGACGTACCAGGCGTCCAGCGCCCGGAAGAGGAGGAAGATCACCACCAGCATCACTCGGCCTCGCGTCACGCTTCCCCGCCGTTTGTCGCGGCGGCTTTTGCGTTTCTGCTTTCCCCGTCCGCCCCCTCCGGTCGGCCACAGGCTCGAAGCCGCCTGTACAGGCTTATGGGCTTCTGGGGAAATGTGGCTGGTTTCTTCGGACATGCGGGATTTGCGGTATGTAGCGGAGGGAGTGCCGTCTGCCAACCGCGATTCCTCCGGTTTCTTAAAACAATTCGACACTGCCGCGGCGCGTCCAGCAAAGTCCGACCGATGCGCGCCTACCTCGACCTCCTTCAGCACGTGTTGGATCACGGGAAATTCAAACCTGACCGCACGGGCACCGGCACCTACTCCGTTTTCGGCGCGCAGGTCCGCTACGATCTCACCGCGGGGTTCCCGGTCCTCACGACCAAAAAGCTTCACCTGCGCTCCATTATTCACGAGCTGCTCTGGTTCCTCCGCGGCGAGACGAACATCGGCTACCTTCGCGAAAACGGCGTCACCATCTGGGATGAATGGGCCGACGCCGACGGCAATCTCGGCCGCGTTTACGGCGCCCAGTGGCGCGACTGGCGCACCGCCGACGGCACGCGGGTCGACCAGATCGCCGAGCTGATCGCCTCGCTCAAATCCAACCCGGACTCCCGCCGCCACATCGTCACCGCGTGGAATCCCGGCGAAATCCGCGGCATGGCGCTGCCGCCCTGCCACGCGCTTTTCCAGTTTTACGTCAGCGAAGGCGAACTTTCCTGCCAACTCTACCAACGCAGTGCCGACCTCTTCCTCGGCGTCCCGTTTAATGTCGCCAGCTACGCGCTCCTCACGCTCATGGTGGCCCAGGTCTGCGGCCTTCGGGCCAGGGATTTCGTCCACACCTTCGGCGATCTGCACCTTTACTCGAACCACCTCGAACAAGCCCGCGAACAGCTCGCCCGCGAGCCGCGACCGCTGCCCACCATGCGCCTCAATCCCGCCATCACCGACATCGACGCGTTCCGATTCGAAGACTTCACCCTCGAAGGCTACGACCCGCACCCGGCCATCAAAGCCCCGATCGCCGTTTAGCCCGTGAAAGCCATCGCCGCCATGTCCCTGAACCGCGTCATCGGGCGCGGCGGCCAAATTCCGTGGCACCTTCCGGCCGACTTCGGGTGGTTCAAGCGCACCACGCTCGGCCACGCCGTGCTCATGGGCCGGCGCACTTATGAATCTCTGGGTAAACCCCTCCCGGGCCGGCGCAATCTCGTCCTCACCCGCGGCCCGGCCATCCCCGGCGTCGAAGTCATCCGGGACGCCGCGACCTTTGACGAGGCCGCGTTTCCCGAAGGCGTCTTCCTTATCGGCGGCGCCGAAATCTACATCGTGCTTCTCCCGCGCTGCACCGATCTTTTCCTCACGGTCGTCCAGCGCGAGGTCGAGGGCGACGCGTTCTTCCCCGCTTTCGAGGAAGCCTTCGCGCTGGCCGACATCCCGCTAGTCACGCCCGATTTTGAAGTGCGCCACTACCGGCGGATCACGACACCACCGGCAGCAGTCGCCCGAGCAGATCGCTGATCTGCACGCGTTCCTGGGAGCCGTCGTCGCGATGGCGCAGCGTCACGGTTTCTTTCAGCTCAGGGCCTTTTTCTCCCAGCGTGTCGAAGTCGATCGTGACGCAGAACGGCGTCCCGGCTTCATCCTGCCGGGCGTAGCGTTTCCCGATGCTTCCGCCTTCATCGTAAAAGCACGCCATCGAGCGGCGCAGCAGGTCGTAAACTTCACGCGCCTTCGCCACCAGCTCCGGCTTGTTCTTGAGCAGCGGGAAGACGCCCACCTTCACCGGTGCGATGCGCGGGTGGAGGCGCATGACGGTCACGGTTTCCTTGTTTCCCTTCGCGTCGGTTTTCTCCACTTCGGTGAAGGCGTTTGCGATCACCGCGAGCGCGAGTCGGTCCAGGCCGGCGCTCGGTTCGATCACATGCGGCACGTAAAAGCCCTTGAAAAGCCGGTCGCACCACTCCTGCACTTCGGCGTCGGTCAGGCCGCCCTTTTCCTTGGCTTGATGCTCCGCCTTTTTCCGCTCCACCAGCGCGGCTCGCTGCTCGTCGGTCCACTTCGCGAACGCGTTTTTCACCTCCTCATCAAAGACCTCCTGCGCCTTGCCCGAGTGCTTCTGGTGCTGTGAAAGATCGAAGTCGCTGCGGGCCGCGATGCCCTCGAGCTCCTCGGTGCCAAACGGGAACTTGAACAAAATATCCACGCAAGCCCGCGCATAATGCGCCAGCTCATCCTTCTGCTGGCGGTGATAATCCAGCACATCCGCCCCGAGCCCGATCCCCGCGTAATAACGCACGCGCTCGTGCTCCCAATAGTGGTGCCAAAGCTCCCAGCCCCAGTTTTCCTGCGGCGTCGAAAGATCCGCGCCGTCGCTCCACGTCGCCACGCTGCCGCACACGGCCTCGACGGCTTCGTCGGGCTTGATGAAAAACTCGAGTTCCATCTGCTCGAACTCGCGCGAGCGGAACGTGAAGTTTCGCGGCGTCACCTCATTGCGAAACGCCTTGCCGATCTGGCACACGCCGAACGGCACCTTCTGCCGCGTGGAATCGACGACATTCTTGAACTGCGCGAAGATCGCCTGCGCGGTCTCGGGACGGAGATAGACTCGATTCTCCTCACTGGCGATCGGGCCGGCGTGGCTGACGAACATCAGGTTAAATGGCTTCGGCTCCGTGAGCTGCGCGCCGTTCTCGGGGTTGAAGGCGCGCGAGTTCTCGACTTTCTCTTGGCGCAGGAGGATCGGTTCCGGGGCAACAACTCCGCGCTGTTCGTAATACAGCTTTGCAGTTTTGAGTGCGCTCTCCGGTGGTTTACCGGGTGCAAGTAACACGGAGAATGGAGTCGAACATTCTGGGGCGAAGTGAGCTGAAATAAGCCGTCGATCAGGGTCCGCCGTCCGAAGCATGTCGCAAGTAGCCAATATGGCGCCCAACCAACCACCTTGGGCTGTTTTTAGTCGGCGGGCAGTATCGAGAAACTCCGACACCATCTCAATGCCGGACTGCTTTAAAATATCAGGAATGACTGTCTCCAGAAGTTTCTCAGCTTCGCTTTCGTCTATTATCCCCTTTGCGCCACTGAAGTGAAACACCACGCCCGACTGCGGCTCTACATGGTCCGAACGGAAGCGCTTCTGCGTCACCAAACAATCGCTCATCGGATCGCTGAACGTGTCCACATGGCCGGACGCCTTCCAGATATTCGGGTGCATGATGATCGTCGCGTCCAGGCCCACGACATCCTCGCGGTCGCGGGTCATCGCGCGCCACCAGGTGTCGCGCAGGTTGCGCTTTAGCTCCGCACCGAGCGGGCCGTAATCCCAAAAGCCATTGATGCCGCCGTAGATCTCCGAGCTTTGGAAAATGAAACCGCGCCGTTTGCACAGCGACACGATCTTCTCCATCAACGGGATTTCTTTCGGCTGGCTCGGCTGGCTCATAAGGGCGGCGAAATTGCGCGGCACGCCCTTCGCGCGCAAGGAATAATCCGTCACCAGCCTTGCCTCCCGATCCCGCGCTAGGCACCTAAGACTCTCCCGTCCGCCGCCTTTACTCCCCACCATGCCACGCGCCATCCTCGCCATCGCCCTCCTGATCGCCGCCGGTCTCGCCCGCGCGGCGGACGCGCTGACGCCGGAGCAGGTCGCGCTGTCGATCTCGGCCCGCGGCGTCCTCGCGCACAACTGCACGAAATGCCACGGCCAGCAGAAACAGAAGGGCGGCCTCCGCCTCGACCTCCGGGATGCGGCGATGAAAGGCGGCGAGGACGGCGTGGTCATCAAACCCGGGAACGCGGACGGCAGCGATCTCATTCGCCGCATCCGGCTCAAGCACGGCGACGACGACGTGATGCCGCCCGAGAAGGGGCCGCTCGATCCGCAGGATTTGGCCGTGCTGGTGAAATGGATCGCCGCGGGAGCGCCGTGGCCGGATGGCGCGACGGCCGGCATCGTCTTCCAGCGCGCTCCGCTCGCGCCGCGCACCCCGGCTTTTCCCGCCGGCAGTGAAAAAATCGCGAACCCGATCGACCGGTTCGTCGCGGCATATTTCGCGGAGAAAAAGATCACCTCGCCACCGGCGGTCGACGATCGCACCTTCCTCCGGCGCGCGTCGCTGGACGCCATCGGCCTCGCGCCGACTTGGGCGGAGATGCAGGCGTTCAAGGGCGACCGCGCGGCGGCGGTGGACGGTCTGCTCGCGCGGAATGCGGACTACGCGGCGCATTGGCTGACCTTTTGGAACGACGCATTGCGCAACGATTACACCGGCGCCGGTTACATCGACGGCGGGCGCGCCCAGATTTCGCAATGGCTCTATTCGGCGCTGGAAGGCGACCAGGCCTACGATCAATTCGTCCGCGATCTGGTGACGCCGGCGGCGGGTGCCGAGGGGTTCATCAAAGGCATCAAATGGCGGGGCAACGTGAGCGCCGGTCAGCGTGTGGAATTGCAGGCGGCGCAGAACGTCGCCCAGGTATTCCTCGGCCTGAATCTCAAGTGCGCGAGTTGCCACGACTCATTCATCAACGACTACAAACTCACCGATTCCCATGCGCTCGCCGCGGTCTTCGCGGATAAGCCGCTCGACGTCTTTCGGTGCGACGTGGCGACCGGGAAGACCAGCGCGCCCGGCTTTTTCTGGCCGGAACTCGGAACGCCCGACCCCGCAGCGCCGCGTCCGGAAAGGCAGAAGCAACTCGCCGCATTGCTCACGAAAAAGGAGGACGGTCGCCTCGCCCGGGTGCTGGTGAATCGGCTCTGGGCCGCTTGTTTCGGGCGCGGTCTGGTCGAGCCCGTCGACGTGATGGACAATGCGCCGTGGAGCCGCGATTTGCTCGATTGGCTGGCGGCGGATTTCGCCGACAACGGCTGGAAGGTGAAGCGCACGTTGCGGCTGATCCTGACCTCCGGCGCCTACGCTCTGCCCGCCGTGGAAGTCGCCAACTCCGAAGATCTCGCCCGTCAGGATTTCGTCTTCCGCGGGCCGGTCGTGCGGCGGATGAGCGCGGAGCAATTCACCGACGCCGTGGGCCGCATCGCGGTGCCGCTGGTCACTCAGAATGCCTTCGCGGCGACGGAAAAAAGCCCGCAGTTCGCCGCGGGCGCAGTGTGGATCTGGCATGACGAAGGCATCGCGGATCTCAATGCCTATCCGGAAGGCAAACGCTGGTTCCGCCTGAAGGTCGAACTGCCGCCGGGCCGTCGTGTCCGGGTGGCGCGCGCGGTGGGCACGGCGGACAATATTTTTGCCTGCTACGCCAATGGCACGCGCATCTTCGGCAGCTCGGCATGGGAACGCGCAGTGACGGAGGATTTCACGGATGCGGTCGCGGGCCAGCACAGCCTCACGCTCGCGATCGAGGCGGAGAACACCGAGCGCGGCGCGGCGGGGTTGCGGTTTGCGCTGGGGATTTGGTTTGAGGGGGAAAAGGCGCCGATGATCCTGAGCAGCGGGCCCGGATGGAAATCGAGCGCACAACCGAAGCCGGGCTGGGAGAAGCCGGAGTTCGACGATCGCGAATGGGGCTCGGCGATCGTGCTCGGGCCGGGCGGCTTGCCGTGGGGCGGGCTCGCCGGTTTCACGCTGAACGACCAGCCGTTCATCGTGCGCGCCGCGTTTTCCCAAAACGACGCGCTGCAAGCCGCGCTGGGCCGACCGATCCGCGATCAAGTGACGATGAGCCGAGCCAGCCAGGCGACGCTGCTGCAGGCGCTCACCTTCGCGAATGGCCGCTCGTATTCCGCCGCGCTTGATCGCGCCGGGGCCGCGTGGATGAACAAGGTGCCCGATCCGAAGGAGCGCCTCGCCGCGATCTATCGCGCGGCGCTGCTGAGGGACCCGCGCGCCGAGGAAATGGCCTTTGCAAACACGGCGCCAAACGACCTGCTCTGGGCTATCTTCTCGCAGCCTGAATTCCAACTCATCCGCTAAATGAACCGTCGCACTTTCCTCGAAAAGATTTCCGCCGCGTCCGTGGCCGCGCTCGCCACCGGGCAGCCGCAGCGGGTGTTTGGCGCAGCGAAAAAGCCGAAGGCGACGGCCGATTCGGTGATCCTGCTGTGGATGGCCGGCGGCATGGCGCACACCGAGACTTTTGATCCGAAACGCAAGGCGCCGTTCGCCGCCGGGATGGACCCGGCGAGCTTGCTGTCGACGTTCGACGCGAAGCCGACAGTGCTCGATGGCGTGATGCTTTCCGAGGGGCTGGAGGAGATCGGCAAGGTGCTCGATCGCGGCACGCTGATCCGCTCGCACACGGTTGCGGACATGGGGAAGATTTTGCACACGCGCCACCAGTTCCACTGGCACACGTGCTACGAGCCGCCGCAGAGCGTGGCGGCGCCGCATCTGGGCGCATGGATCGCGAAGGAACTCGGGCCGCGGAACCCGGTCGTGCCGCCGTTTATCGTCGTCGGGCAGCGGTTCGATCGCGGCGAGAAGGAGGAGCTGAAGGCCTTTCACACGGCGGGATTCCTCGGGCGCGAGTTCGAGCCGTTCATCGTGGAGGAACCGACCGCGGCGCTCGAGACCGTGCGCCCCGCAAAGGGAGTGACGCCGGAGCGCTTCGAGGCTCGGCAGGCGCTCTTTCGCGAGATGCTGAAGGCGAGCGGCTTCGCGGGCAAGGCGAGCGGTTACCAGCAGGATTCGCTCGTCCGCTCGATGGAGCAGGCGTATGCGCTGTTGCGTTCGCCCGAAGCGACGGCGTTCGATTTGGCCCTCGAACCGAAGGAAAGCTACGACGCATACAATACGGGTCGATTCGGCCTCGGCTGTCTGCTCGCGCGGCGGCTGGTGGAAGGCGGCGCGCGGTTCATCGAGGTGACGAGCGAATACATCCCTTTCGAGTATTGGGACACGCACAAGGACGGGCACGACCGCGCCGCGATCATGAAAAAACAGATCGACCGCCCGATCGCGCAACTCGTGAAGGACCTGGAAACCCGCGGGTTGCTCGACCGCACGATGGTGATCGTCGCGAGCGAATTCAGCCGCGACGCCATGATCGAGGGGACGGTGGAGAACCCCGCCGAACAGGGCCGGGACCTGAAGGCGCTGCCGCCGAAGATCGAGGCCCCGACGCACTACGGCATGCATCGGCATTTCACCGGAGCGGGCTCGGTGCTGATGTTTGGCGGCGGGGTGAAGCGCGGTTATATCCACGGCAAGACCGCCGACGAGCGCCCGTGCGCCGCGGTGGAGAACCCGGTCACGATCGCGCAACTCCACCAGACGATGTATCACGCGCTCGGCATCGCCGCGGAGACCCATTACGAGATCGAGGGCCGCCCATTTTACACCACGCCGGACGGGAAGGGCGCGGTGGTGCCGGCGCTGCTTCGCGGTTAGATCGGCGTCGGCGTCGGGGAATTATCCCATCGCGCGGTGGCGCGCGGTGTGTATCGTCCGCGCATGGCCCGATACGAAACCTACCAAGCCAATGCCGCGCAGGCGCCGATCATGCGGAAGTGGATCTTCCGCGCGTTGCTCGTGTCGCTGCTGCTGCACGCAGGGTTGTTTGTGTTTTTCCGGGCGAAAAGGCTGCAAAACTTCGGGCTCGGCGAAGTGGAGCGATTGGTCCCGCGAATGTTCAACGTGAAGCAGGTGACGATCGACCCGAAGACACTCGAAAACGAGGAGGTCAAAACCACGCTGCCCGAAAAGCCCAAACCGCTGCCCAAGATCGAGGTGCCGGTCGAGAAAGTGGAGCCGAGTGAGATTTCGCTCAAGCCTTCCAACGCCGAGGTCTCGTCGCCTTTGCTCGTGGAAAAGCCGGACCTCACTGCGCTGAACAAGGACCTGCTCGCGAAGGCCGAGTCCCTGAGCGCGGGTGCGATGGAAAAGGAAAACGGCTCAATCGCGAACTCGCTGCTCAAGGACAGCGTGCGTAATCCGCGTCAACCGGTCGTCTTCACGCTACCGCAGGGGAGCAAGGAAATGGGTGGCGGCGTGGGCGACCACGAGGGCATCCCCGGCCTGCGCTCTCTGGACGATGCCATCGCGGCGACGGGTCCCCTGGCCACGGGCGACCGTCTCGGTGTTCGCGGCGGAGCGCTTTTTGAATACGACAAGGCGGACCTTCTCCCTCAGTCGATCGAGGATCTGCGGAAGCTCGGTGAGATCATCAAACGCAATCCACGTGCGACTTTCGTGATCGAAGGCCATACGGATTCGCTGGGGAATTCCGATTACAACATCGACCTGAGCCAGCGCCGCGCGGACTCGGTGCGCGCTTGGCTTTTGCAGAACATGGGCATCCCTGAGGATCGCGTGCAAACGATCGGCTATGGCAGCACGCGGCCCGTCGTCGTGAACGGAAAACCCGTGACTGGCAACGTCGAGGAACAGGCGCCGAACCGGCGCGTGGAGATCGTGATCAAAACCAACAAGGGGAAGTGACGCAGTGAATCCGCCGCCGCTCCCCGACGAACTGGTGACATTCGTGCAGGTGCTCGTCGACGATCCTGAATTGCGGGCGTGGTTTGAAAGTTATCAGGAGACGCCTGACCAGCAGAGGACGGTCGAGTTTCGCAACATCGCCGCGCGGATGCACGCGGCGGGCGAAACTGAGGAACTGGTCCGCGCGACCGCGCTGCTCGCGGAACCGGACGTGTATCGCGCCGTGCAGATGGCGCTGCGGGGAGTCGTCGAAGACTAACGCCGCCCGCACTCGGGAGGTGACACACCCGAACG
>JAYTDO010000219.1:0-19289 GCA_043735935.1 Chthoniobacteraceae bacterium | reverse complement strand
CGCCCTCCGCGGCCGGGAGGATTTCCAGGGGCTCTTCGCCGAGGTCGAGGCGAGAGCCAAGAAGCCGCCGGAGACCGCCCTGCCGTGATCGGCGGGTGATCCCCCAGAAGAGTGGAGAGCACGCATGGTAAACTGGTGGGCATGTCCGAGCACAGGCGTCTCCTGGACGCCGCGACGGATCGAGTCGGGCCTTCGCCGGGCCGCGCAAAGCCGATGATCCTTTTCATCGCAAAATCTCGCATGAACAGGTGCAATGAATACGCCTATGCCTACGCCACCGCCGCCTCCACCTCCGCCACGGCCAACGGGCCCACCGCAGCGCCCGCCGCTCCCTCCTCCCGTCGCCGCCCGCGCCGAGGCGACTTTTAACTCCGCGCTCCAGCGCACGGCGAACGAACGCCCGGCCTATCTCGCTGAGGCATGCGCCGACGATGACGCGCTTCACGCCGAGGTCATGGCGCTGCTCAAGGCGCACGATGCGGCGGGCAGTTTCATGAGGAGCGACGCCCCGCTTTCGGCCGAGGTCGAGGAGCAACTCGCGCGGCTCAAGCCGGAGGAGGAGGGAGAATGCATCGGGCTTTACAAACTGCGCGAGCAGATCGGCGAGGGCGGCTTTGGCACCGTCTGGGTGGCGGATCAGGAGAAGCCCGTGCGGCGCCGGGTGGCGCTGAAGATCATCAAGCTGGGCATGGATACCAAGGAAGTCATCGCGCGCTTCGAGCAAGAGCGGCAGGCGCTGGCCATGATGGATCACGCAAACATCGCGAAAGTCCTGGATGCGGGCGCGACGCAGTGGGGGAGGCCGTATTTCGTCATGGAATTGGTGCGCGGGATTAAGATCACCGACTATTGCGATCAACAGCAACTTTCCACCGCGGAACGAATCGCGCTTTTCATCCGGGTCTGCCAGGCGGTGCAACACGCGCATCAAAAGGGCATCATCCACCGCGACCTCAAGCCATCGAACATTCTCGTAACGATCAACGATGGTGAGGCCGTGCCGAAGGTCATCGACTTCGGCGTGGCCAAGGCGACGCAGGGGCGTCTGAGCGAGCGCACCGTTTATACGCAGTTCCAGCAAATGATCGGCACGCCGCTTTACATGAGCCCGGAGCAGGCGGAGATGACTTCGCTGGACATCGACACCCGCAGCGACATCTACAGCCTCGGGGTGCTACTTTATGAATTGCTCACCGGCCACACGCCGATCGAGCAGGAGACGCTGGCGCGCGTCGGCCTCGATGAAATCCGACGGGTCATCCGCGAAGTCGATCCGCCGCGGCCCTCCACGCGGGTGAAGAGCATGGAGCACGCGGAACTTACTTCGGCAGCCAGGCAGAGGCACATGGATGCTTCAAAGCTGACCTCGGCCCTTCGCGGCGATCTCGACTGGATCGTAATGAAGGCGCTCGAGAAAAACCGGAACCGCCGGTACGACACGGCGAACGGGCTGGCGATGGACCTGCTGCGGCACATGCAAAGCGAGCCGGTGCTCGCGAGACCGCCGAGCTTTGGCTACAAGGCCGGCAAATTCATCCGCAAGCACCGCGGTCCGGTGGTGGCAGCGGCGGCGGTGGTGCTCGCGCTGATCGCGGGCCTAATCGCCTCGACCTTGCTCTATTTTGACAAAAAGGCGGCGTGGGCCAGCGAGTCCCGGCAGAAGGCGCTGGCGGAGACGGAAGCGAATAAGAGCCAGCAGGTCGCCAGATTCCTGCAAGACATTCTCAAGGGTGTGGGCCCGCAGGTGGCCTTGGGTCAGGATGCGAGGCTGTTACGAAAAATCATGGACGACACGGCGGAACGGGTGGGCAAGGATTTAAAAGAGCAGCCAGCAACGGAAGCGTTCGTGCGCGAGACGCTGGGTGAAGTTTATTTCGATCTGGGCCAGTTGAAAAAATCCGAGGAGATGTTTGGCGAAGCCCTGCGCCTGAATGCAATCGCGGGTGGAACGACGCGCGATCCCATGGCGGCCCGAATCCTGATCGGGCTCGGTCACACACTGACCGAAGCCGACCTTCTTCCCGAGGCGGAAAAGGCTTACCGGGAAGCGCTGGCGTTGAACCGATCGCTCTACGGCGAGTTGCATGAGGGGATGGCCAAATCCCTTTATGGCCTCGGCGAGGTGGCCTTGAACCGCGCCGATCTGGAAGCGGCCCGACGGCACATGAGCGAATCGCTGGATCAATGGAAGCGACTCGGGAAAGAACAAAGTCCGGAGGCCGCGCTGACCCTGAACGATCTGGGCTTGGTCCTGATCAAGCTCGGCAATCCGGCGGACGCCGAAACGCTGTTTGCCGAGTCGCTGGCGATCCGCAGGAAAATGACCGGAGAAAAAAGCCCACAAGTCGCCGAGTCACATGGAAATCTCGGCCTCGCGCAATGGTATCTGGGCCGGCTCAAGGAGGCCGGTGCGACGCAACGAAAGGCCCTGGCGCTCAAGACCGAGCTGCTGCCGGAAACTCACCCCGACGTGGGTGCCGCCCTCAATAACCTTTCCCTCGTCCTGCGCGACAGCGGCGAGCTGGATGAGGCGGAAGCCGTGCAACGCCGACTCCTGGACCTTGTCAAAAAAAGCGGGCTGCTGGACACCCATCGGAATGCCATTCAGTCCCGCAACAATCTCGCCGTGATTCTCCGGCGCCGCGGCGCGCAATCGGGAGATCTGGATACCCTCCGCGCGGCGCTGCAAATCAATCCCACCGACCCACTCACCGCGGACGCCATCGCCACCGTGCTGACCAAGCCACTGATCCCCATCCTGTCCGATCAGCAATGGTCCGCCGCCGCCTGGCGATCCACCCGGATTCAGCCCGACTCGAATTGGATGGCACCCGATTTTAAGGACGACGCCTGGACCTCCGGTTCCGCTCCGCATGGCTCCCCGACCTTCTTTCCGCGGAAGCCAAACACCCCCATCACCAGCCACCCGGACCTCTGGCTCCGGCGCGAATTCATCGTCTCCGATCCCACGGCGGAGAAGCTCCTCCTGCGCATCAATCGCAATCAGGACGCCCGGATTTTCCTCAACGGAGTCCCGGCTGCGCCCGCCGCGGACTGGAGCGACACCTATCTGCTCATGCCTTGCACGGTGCCGCTAAAGCGCGGTCGCAATCTCCTGGCCGTGCATTGCCAGGACGCCGACGGCGACGCGCCCATCGACGTGCGGATCCTGGCGACAACGGACGCTTCGCTCGGTCGCAAAGAGTTCATCAAAGAGTTCGGAGTGATGATCGATGCGCAATCTTCGCGGGCGGACCTCTACGCCGGGCGTGCCAGCGCGCACGCCCGCCTCGGGCAATGGGCCGACGCCGCCGCGGACCTGACCGCCGCGATCAGACTGAGCGAAAAGACGCCCGCCTACTGGCACCAACTCACGGCGCTCTTGCTCAAAATGGAGGATCAGTCCGGCTATCAACGGCGCCGGCAGGCTGCCTTGCAATTGTTCGCCAAGCCAGACGGCCCGGATGTCGCGGGAGAAATCTCCCGTCTGGCCTTGCTGTCTCCCGCGCGCGGAGCGGAATTGGAAGCTGCCGTGAAGCTGGCCGAAATCGCCGGGACGGCGGATTACCCGCAAGGTCTAACTTCGAGACAAGTCGCGAAAGGGCTGGCGGAGTATCGCAACGGTCAGTTTGAGAGTGCCATCGACTGGATGGGTAAAGCCCTGGCAACCGCCGCGCAAAAAGACCTGCCGGGATGGAACCACGAGCGGGAACGGAACCGAACCGCCACCGCGTGGCTGGTGCAAGCCATGGCGCACCGGCAACTGGGCCAGACCAAAAAAGCAGACGAAGCCTTGTCCACGGCTGCCGACCTGATGGACCATCAGTTTCCGAAGGTGGAAAGCGGCGACCTTGGCCGGGAGTGGGCGGACTTGCTGTTTGCCAGCATCCTGCGCCGCGAGGCAGAGGCAGAGGCACACGACGCCGGGAAGTAGAAGGATTCACTGCGACTCACGATCAACCCGCGACCTACAGCGGCGGCACAACCAGCACCGGCGGCAATCTCGTGATCGGCAATGGCACGGGCACCTCGACCGGCTGATCGCGTGGGCCACCGCCATGAACCTGCCCGCCGACGTGAAGAAGTGGCAGGCCGAACGCGCGAAGTTTCCGTGACCCGCAGAGCCGGGAAAGGGCGATGACCAACCTGGCGATTTCCGACGACCTCACCGGCCGCAAGAACGCTGCGGCCAAACTCGGGACGGAACTGGCGGCGCTGAAGGCCGATGATCCAAGGGAGCGGCCGGTCCCGAGATGCGTGGAGAGGCCCGCTTCGCGGGGCGGCGGGGGCGCTTACCAGAAGCGTTTCCGAATGCTGGCGTAGATGAAGCGGCCGGTCGGGTCCCCGGTCGCGGTGTCGTAGCCTTCCTCGACGTTGGCGAAGGGTGGCCGCACGTCGCCGACGTTCAGGCAGCCGAGGGTGACCTTGGTGCCGTTGAGCAGCTTCTTCCAGCCGGAGGGGGTGCCGGGGACCATTTCCTTCGAGGCTTTGCCGCCGCCGCCTTTGTCCTTGGAGTAGCTGGGGAGGTCGTCGGGGACGAAGTTGAACTCGTAGGACGCTTGGAGGTCCACGGAGGTGAAGCTGCCGATCTTGCGGGTCGCCTGGCTGGTGCTGCCGCGCTCGTCGTCGTAGGAGTCGATGTAGTTGACCGTGACGCCGAACTCGAAGCCGCCCCGATCGTAGAAGAGGCTGGTGACCATCTTGAATTCGGGGAGCTGGTAGGTATCGGAGAATTCCTGGTTCGGACCGCCGGGGATGATGACCTGCTCAAAGCTGTTGATGAAGGTGCTCCGGCTCTCGAAGCTAAAGGTGCCGATCTTCGTCTCGAGCTTATAGAGCACGTTGATATCGAAGCCGTCGGTGACCACGGAGCCGAGGTTCCGGAACTGCGACGCGATGTTCGCGATCTCATTCGTCGCCGTGTAAGTCACCGCGCCGGGAATGTTGTCTACGATGAATTGGGCGCTCGGCTGGCTGATCAGTCCGTTTTGTTCGATGCGATAAAAGTCCATGCCAAGGGAGAGGCCCGGCACGAACGGGGGATCAATGACGAAGCCGAGGAAGTATCCGTAGGAGGTCTCCGGTTGCAGCGCCGGATTGCCGCCGGTGGTGATCGGCACGTCGGTGGTGATCCCGGTGCGCGGATTCGTCACGGTGTCGAACGACTGAACGCTGCCGGTGAAGAGCTGGGGGAGCGACGGGGCGCGGAAGCCTTCCGAGTAGGCGCCGCGGATGAGGACGTTTTTGATCGGGTTCCACTTGAAGCCAAACTTGGGCTTCACGGTGTCGCCGAAGTCGCTGTAGTCGTCGTAGCGCTGGGCGATGGAGAATTCGAGGGACCGGATCCCGGGGACATTCCACTTCGCGCTAGTGATGGGGATGGAGACTTCGTAGAAGAGGCTGCGCACGTCGCGATCGCCGCTGGAGCCGGCACCGCCGGTGCCGATAATTGCGCCAATCGGGACGCTGAAGGTTTGCGATAGCCCTTCCTCACGATACTCCCCGCCAACGGCGAGTTTCACCATGCCGGCTGGAAGCTTGAGAAGGTCGCCGCTGGCCTTGAGGTCGGTGCTGTAGATGTAGCCGATGCCGTCGTTCCGGGGATGGACAATGAGGCCATTGATGGTGCCCGGGTTGTTGATGCCGAGGCCCGCGCCGAAGACATTGAGAGCGGTCGCGGGATTGGGGTCGTTGAGCGCGGCCTGGGTTTTAGAGACGGAGAGGTAACCGTTGGTGTAGTAATCGACGATGTTGCTCTCGGTGTAGAGGAAGGCGGCTTCCGCAGTCCAATTGTGCGGGAGATCCTTAAGTTGGAACCCGGCGAGGTAACGGTAGGAATCCTGCTCGGTAGTGTTGCGGCGCGGACCCGCCTCGACGGCCCGCCAGAGGAATTGGACATCCTCGCCAAAGGGGTTGTACGGATTGGACGCGGGGACGAAGATGGGAGCGCCGGCGCTGTCCGGCGGCGTGGGGGCGACGCGGGTTTTCGTTTGCACGGATTGGTAGGCCAACTCGCCAAAGAACTCGAGGTGTGGGGTGATGTTGTAGCCGAAGGTGGCCAGTCCGCCCCAACGCTCCGTCTCGGGAATGAGTTCGGTGTAGCGGTTGAAGTTGAAGCGATTCGTGAAGTTGCCGTCCGCCTGGAGGCCGTTGACGAAGTAGTTATACGGGTTGAACCCCGGAGCGTTGGTCCGACCGTTCCCGCCTTGGGGCACGGCGACCACGCCATCGGGGAACATCGCGTTGCCGCTGAAGAAGATCGTGCCTGGATTGCTACGCACGCTGCGCAGATCGGTCCCGGTTTGCTGGGTGTGATCGAGGTTCGAGGAGTAGCTGCGATCCGAGGCGGCGAGCGGATTGCGGTGGAAGTAGTTGGTGTTCACCATGAGGCGGAACTTCTCGTTGGCGAAGCCGCTGGTCATGCTTTCGCGGAGTTCCAGGGAATCGGAGTTGGTGGTGTTGCCGATGTAGCTCTCGACCTGGGCTCCCGTGTAGTTGGTCCGCAGGATGATGTTGATGACCCCGGCAATCGCGTCCGAGCCATAAACGGCGGACGCGCCTTCGGTGAGAACCTCCACGCGCTCGACCGCCTCCAGCGGAATGCTGTTCAGATCGACGAAGGAGTCGGTGCCATCCTGGGCGAGCGGGAAAGGCGCGATACGCCGGCCGTTCAGGAGAACGAGGGTCGAGGAAACGCCGAGGCCACGGAGCGACGCCCCGGCCGCGCCGGGCGAGAAGGAGATCCCGGTACTGACGCCTTCGCTGAAGCCGGCTGCGTTTTGCGGCAGACGCTTGAGGACTTCGGAGACGGTGCGTGAGCCGCTCTGTTCGAGCATCTTGCGGTCCAGGACAATGACCGACTGGGGGCCTTCGTAGTCGCTCCGTTTGATGTTGGAACCGGTGATGACGACGGCCTCGGGCGCACTGGCCTCAGGGGCTGGGGCGGAGGGATTCTGCGCGAGCGCGAGGGGCGCGATCGAGCCGGTGAGGGCCGTGGCGAGGATCAGGCCGGTCGCGGTGAACTTCCGCGTGGAGGTGGTTTGACACATGGTTTTTTGCTTCCTTGGTTTCCGCCACCGTCCCGGCTGCCCTGGATCGAGGCGGGTTTGTTTGGTTGGTGACACCCCTGCTGACTCGCAGAGTCAGCGCGAATGTCGCGGCGGAGCGTGAAGACCGCGGGCGTTTCGCACAAGCCCGGAAATGTCACCCATTTTTAACAACCAGAGCCGACTGCGGAACTCAGGCTGGCTGCGGAAGGGATATGGATGAATTTCTCCGCGTCGTGCGGGTGGACGATTTCCGCGAAGGGGACGACCGTCTCAGAAATCTCGTCGCCATGCTCGCCGCTGCTGCTGGAGATGATCATTTCCTGGGGTTGGTTCCGCCCCTTTATCGCATGAAAAATGATGTTCTCCTGCAACACGCTGTCGTCGCGGAAGGCGGCCTGTCGGGATTCAAAAACGTGGAGTCGGCGCAGCTCCAAGTGGCTTAGAAAGTCTTCGCGGAAAGGGCGGAAGTAAGGGCCATTGCAAAAACTCCGCGGCGTGATTCCGACGAGCTGCCCGCCGGGAGCCAGCAATCGCTGAATCAGGGCGACAAAGCCGGTGTAGAGGTTACTCGTTTCAACGCCGACAGAACGGAGGGCGCGCCTCTCGGCCGAGTCGGTGCTGATCTTGCGATACGGCGGATTCGCGATGGCTGCATCGAAGGCCGGAGGCGTCGTCCCGAACAAATCACCCGCAAGTCGCGCCGACATCTCTTGGATAAAGTCAGTGCGATCAATGGTGAATGCGAATCGAATACATGCCGCTGAGCATAGGCGCTCGCATTCCCGCATGGTGGCGGAAAGGTCGTCCAGAATGAGAGGATCAAGCTCGTAGAGCGTTGCCTCAATGGCGCGAACGCCTTCGTCCCCCTCACACAGCCGTGAGACGAATGCATGGGTCAGTGCTCCGGCACCGGCGCCAGCATTCAGCAAACGAACCACGCTTGGGAGTGGCCCGAACATCGAAACCATGAAGTCGGCCACCGGTGCGACGGTGAGAAATTGTCCGAGTTCCTCCTGTCGATTGCGGCGGTGTGCTGTAGTGGCGGCTTTCATGGAGTCAGATCAGAGGCAAACCGATATCAGGAAAAAGTCGATGCGCGAATGGCCGATTCAAATTGGCCTTCGCGGCTGACAAAAGCAGCACAAGAGGCGAATTGCCCCTCGGCATCGAGGGCCGCTATCGCGAGGACGGCGCGCTGCTCGCCGATCCGAAGTTTCAATTCGAGCTGACGCAAGAGCAGCCGAAAACGCGCGCGGAGCATCCGATCTACGGCCGCGTGCTCATCCTCAGCCGGCAGGGCGGTTCGCAATGGATGACTGTGCGCTACGACGAGCGGCAGCAGAAGGCCATGCTCGACCGGAAGTTTCGCCTCGCCGACACAGCGGGCTACTGAGTCGCGATTCTCGATCGTGTGCTGCCGTTTCAGCCTCCGGGTGGCTCAAGCGGAGCGTGAAGATGGGGATTCACCTCCGACCAGAACAGCGGGATCAGCAATTGATCGAGTTCTGCCTCGTCGGCGACACTCCATTCATCATCGGCCAGTAATCGCGCCGCTTCGGAAAACCGCGCGAATAGTTCGGGGGCCAGGCGGCATGAGACAGTGAACTCATCAATCTCGGCATTCAGCCGCTTGCGCGCGTGAGAGTCATCGACGAGCACCTTGATTTCCAAATGTCGCTCCGCAGGGCTACGCACGCGGCGGCGTTCCTGATAGTCATCCCAATGGATCGCACCGTCGCGCGTGATCTCGATCAAAAACTCCCGGCCTGCAATCTTTAGACAGTAGCAGAACAGCGACTCGCTCATTGCCCGCCACGCTCGCCAATCATCACCATCCGCGCAAGTTCGCCCGGACTCGTCATCTGCCTGACAAATGCAGGACAAACGGCTTCACTTTTTCTAACTTCCATGCAGAATGGATTTCAAGTCCGCTGAGTTAAGCGGCACAACATCAACCACAAACGAACAGCACTGAAAATGCGGTAAGGCTTCCAGAGCAAATTGCGCCCCGCCAGAAGATCCGATTACCGACACCCCTCGCTTCAGTCCGGGCAATAAGAACATCTCTTCAATGAATCGTTGTTGATCTTTCAAAGACATCCCTGCCGGCTTTGGCGCCTCGATCTTCTTTACCTTGATCGATCGAACATTCTCCAGTCATTACCTTTGATCTGATCCACCAGAACGCCATTGACCCGAACCGAAACTCCCCTGAGTGCTTGATTTCCCGCCTGCACCTCGACCGGAAATGTAGCTTCGTTCTCTTTCGCCCAAAGCGGAGGCCGCTCTGGAACCGTCACCTCCGGCAAGTCGCTGGCCTTTGGCTCACTCATTGAAGCATCGAGCTTGATTCGCTTGAGCCACCTATCCGTAACCTTCGCCAGTACGTCGACCTGCTCCGCATCCCCACCCAACGCCTTCAGAACCTCGGCGGGACGATTTCGCCAAGGGGCGATTCCTTCCGCTCCAAGCCATCCAGAGCCTGCCTTCAATTTCAACATCTCATCGCAACCGGGAGATCCCGCATAATGACCGTTTGGCAAAACCAGCGCATATTCGTCATCACCTTGAAAATAGAGGTCGGCAATCTTGCGAAATCCGTGTTCTGAGAATAGTTCGATGATTTGGTAGCCATCAGGCTGCGGCTCAAACAGCCAGTTTTTGGAGCTCTCAAAAAAAGCTCTCCCATTCTTGTCATCCCACGTCCACTTCCCTAGAGGTGACACGGCACCTGAACTCAAATCGACACGTTCCAATTGGGCAGCCACATACCCGCTGCTCAGGACCAACGCCTTCAGTGGGGACTCAAGCCTAGCCACCAACGGCTGCAAGGACCGTTGAGGATCTTGCCCGATCTTGAAGCTCTTTCCAGTGCGCAGATCGGAAAGAGTCACAGCATAAGAGCGATCCGACGTGCTTTTGTCTGCCACCGTGCTGTTCACGAGCAACCGCTCTGGTGCGCTTCCCTGGATGCGTTCGGATGCAAACATGGCTTTGCCGCCTTCGTCTTTTACTGGTTGAGAGGCCAGCTTGCCGGTTCGCCTGTCAAACTCTTTCCAGAATATCTCTTTCGTAAAGTCGCCCAACACAGCAGCAATCGTGTTCCGACCCGCATGGATTACAAAATTCGGGAATTTGGCGAAGTTCTCTGAACTGAAGTCATTTGGAAGACTGACTATTTCGGGGATTGACCGGCCAGAGGAATCAACCTTCGTCACTGCAATCGGCTGTCGACCATCCGGCAAAACCTTGGCCACAAACGCAGCGGTATCAGTGAAATCAATCTGCAAGTTTGACATCTTCTCCCCACCATTGAGGAGCGGGATGCGCGTGACACCGGCAGGTGACGCCAAGACCAGTTGATTCTGTGAGACTCCTCTGAACACGCCATCGGCAAACACGCCCATCGACTCAAATTCTGTGTCGGCAGTCTTGATGAGACGATGTTTCAGCGTCGAAAGATTCACGCCCAATATCCCGCCTTGTAGTGCTGGGCGCACGATGCTGACCCCGGAATTGGCGCCTGCAGTCACCCGACCGGCAGAGGCTTGGAGCCGCGACGCGTCGCCAAAGAATGGGTCATCCTGCTCTCCTGGACGCAGCATTAAACTGAGATATCCCAACCCCGCATGATCGGATGCCTCGCTCGACAGAGGAAATGATTTCCCGCCGTCTGAGACATCGGTAAATTGAACCCGCACACCCGCGAAGGCTGGGCGACTGAATGCTACGCCAACCATAGGTCTGAGCTTCTCTTGGTACTTTTGCTTCGCGTCATTGACCGGAACGATGATTTCGTCGCCCCTCCATAGCGGTGAACAACGGCCATCATAATCAAAGGAGCGGTTTTGGGGTTGCCACAGGGCCGCTTTCTCAATCTGACGTTGTCCGAGATCAATCACGATCAATGCCTGCGCCACATCATCTGGATATTTGATCCAACGACCGTTGCCCTTGCCGCATGTGGTGACAGCCAGAAACTGCTAGCGCGCAGGCGACCAGTCCAAGTGTAACACGTGGTTCGGAAAAGAAAGAGAATACGCAAGAGCCAACGATCTCGCATCGCAAAAAGACGGCTCACATTTTCCCCTTCCGAGTCCCAGAGCGATGAAAGACCCCGTAACAATCCATTCATCGTTTGTGAACAGGAGCCGCTCGTTGTTCAGCCGCCATAACTTGGCAACCTTCGGAGAGCTCCGACGGTCGTCAATAAACTCGTATGCCCAACCCTCTCCCGTTGGGGCGGCAGTGCCTGGGGATGGAGCAGTGATTTCCGCGCGCCGTCGAACGTCGGCTGACGGCGACCGGATCGACTGGAGAAGAAGCGTCCGCGCTTCGATTTCCACTCGGGCGAACGCCCGAGCCGCGTTGTCACTCTGAACCGATCCTGCGGCCTTCAACGCCGCGAGGTCGGCGTCTCGTGAGACGATCCAGGCGCGCTCGCTTAGGAGCAGCGCTGCGCTGGCCGCGGGATTTAGGCCGCGTCGCAAATCCTGATAAACAATCGTCAACTGCTGGTCGGCAGTTGTCATCGGGGCGTCACTCGGATCGTCAACCCGAAATTGCCGGCGGATGAAGCCCCATTCGAGGAATTGTCTGCGGCGCTCGGCGTCGGCTGCTTGTTGTGAGAGCACGGCACCCGAATCGGTGGGGTTAAGCCCTTGCACCAATGCCGCGTTGGCATCCCGTGAAGCGATCCATGCGCGCTCCGATTTCTTCAACACCTCCGCCGCGGCCCGCGGCTGCCCTTGCATTGCGCTTTGATACGCCGCGGTGAGAGCCCTCTCTGCCGCATCGAGGCGCCCCTGAGGCGGCGGCTCCTGCGCGCCGATCGGCGATGAAGAAAGCGCGATGGCAAGCGCCCAAGAACGGGCACGGCAGATGAACGGAACGGGCTAGCACTTCATGGGCTGGACGAAATTTCGCGCTGAAGGCCTGGAAAAGCGCCCACCAGAAGCGCCGCTAACAGCCAAATGTGGTGTTCTTTGAATTCTCTCATCGAGCGGCTACCGCTCCTTCACCACCAGCACCCGGCGATCTTGCTGGAGTTGGGGCTCACCGGCATTGGCGGGGAACTGCGCGTGGTCGGAGCCGAAGCCGTCCACACGGGCGAGTTCGCCGGGCGGCACACCCTGCTCGCGCAGGAGCGACTCGATCTTCGCGGCTCGCAGCTTCGAGAGTTCTTTGTTGCGCTGCGCGTCGCCCTCGGCACTGGCGTGGCCCTCGATCGCGAAACTAACATTTCCCGATCCGAGGTCCTTCAGCATCTGCGCGACCTTCGACAGATTCTCGCGCGAGGTTCCGTCGAGGAGTTCGTCGCTGTTCACACGAAAAAGCAGCGGGACGGCGACATACGGGTGTTTCTCCTCGGCCCCGCTGGCGCGAGTGACCACGACGGCATCCTTGGTGTAGAACCGCTTGGTCACGGGATCGCCACCGATGCCTTTGGTGACGAACTTGCCGGGTGTTTTTGCGACTTCGCCCGAGAGCTTCGCCTTGGCGGCGTCGGCGTCGAAGGTTGCCGCGCGGTCCTGGGCGTGCGCTATGGCAAGGCTGAGCCCGAGGAGGGTGATGGTGGTGAATGCGAGTTTCATACTGGTGGTTTTTCGTGGGTTGTTACTTCTTTAAGGTCTTCAAAGTGACACGAGCGAAGCCGGCGCGGGCGCCGCCGGAGTCGCCCTCGCGGGCGGGACGGGAGATCACACGGGCGTCCTTGGTGATGGCGCCCTCGATGCTGCGCGCGTCGGATTTGGCGAACTGCGCGCCTTTCAACTGCTCCTTGGGCGCGGCCTCGTCGGTAAAGGGCTCATTGGTGACAATCGCCGCTAGGTATTCCGTGCCGAAATTTGGCCCGGCAATCATGATCGTCGCCTCGTCGCCGGGCTTCTTCGGGTTCGGCGCAGGCATGACCCTCACGAGCCGCCCGCCTTCGATGCGGTCGTCGGTGATGAACCGGTTCGGGAACAGCGTTAGAATCTCACCGGCCGCATTTTGATAAAGCAGCCGGAGATGCCCGGCCTCGGCGGCCTGCACGGTGACAACGAGTTCGTCGCCTTCGGTGTACGTGCTCTTATCGGTCTTCAACTCGACCGGGATGTGACGCAAGGCCGCGGTGCGGCCCCGCAGTGGAACGGAGGCTATCGGCTGCGCGCCGCGCCGGACCTTCCCAAGATCGAGCCGCTCTACAAGATCAGGGAAGTAGTCGAGAAAATGCTCGCGCAGGAGCGTGCCGCCGTCCTTCAGCGAGACGCGCAGATCAAAGAGCTGGTTCTGCCCATCGAGCTTGCGCACGAGTTCTTCCACGCTCAACCCGACTTCGGCTGCCGCAACTTCGATTGAGACCTCCCGGTCGAATAGTGCCGCGAGAGCGCCGACGCTTTCGGGCTGGCCGCTTACCGGCTCTGCGTCGGCGGCCTTGAGTGCCACGGCAAAACGCTCAGTGTCGGCCTTCAAGGACGCATCGAATTTTTCGTGTTCCGGGTGCAACCGCTCGACGAGTCGCTGCTCCTCGGCGCTGAACTTCGAGGCGAGCGGGCGAACTGCATCGGGCGCGTCGATGGGCTTGATCCCCTTGTCGTGGCAGATGATGCACGAGAGACCGTTCGAGATCTCCACACGTCCCGTGACGCCGTTGCGATCCCCCACAATGTCCGTGGGCGCGGCCCCTTCGAGCCGATGGCCCTGCACGTCCGCCACGTAGTAGCCGTGGAATCCGTTCGCCAGCGAAAAGACGAACTCGCCACCCGCGTGCTGGAATGCGTGCTGGCCGTCCGCGAGTTGGGCCTTCTCCGGACCGAGGGGGAATTCGAGGATATTCGTCCTGCCGCCGCTACTCCGGAAATCGTAGGAGACCCAGTAATACCCGGCGCGCGCGCGCATCTCGTGACGCTCCACCATCCGATTGGCGAGCGAAATGCCGCTTTTCACCAAGCCGGATCGCACCGCTTCCCCCGCCTTAAGGTTGGCGACCAGGTCGATTCCGAATTCCTTTTCCAAATCCTGCTGGAGCGGTGGCAGCCCCAGGATTTTGTGATAGAGAGTTGGCCGGGTGGCATTCGCCGCGAGCCAGTCAGCGCGAAGGACCGGCACGGTCGCATTGCAGGCACCGCCGAGCGCCGCGCTGACGCCGGTATCGATCGCCTGGGGAAAGTGCGACGCGACCTCGTCCCACAGAGCCGCATCCCAACCGATGTCGCGCAGCCGCACGCGGAAGAGCACTTTCTCCGGCCCCACTTCGGCGAAGGTCGCCACCCGCGGCGCAGTCGAGAGGGAGTTCAGAAGCTTGCGCACGCCGTGGCGGAGATTCTCGATCTGCGCGTCGCCAAGCTTCGTGTTGTTGTGCGCCGACGCGAGCGAGACATACCGCGTGTCGGCCTGCTCCTCGCGCGGAACTGCCTGCAAGTCGGTCAGGGCCGCGGTGATTTCTTCTGGTGGAGTGACGAGCTTGCGCGCGGTCTTCGGCGGAGTTGGTGGCGTGGTCGTGTTCGCTGAGGGAGTAGGCGCGGGCTCCGTCTGTTTATCCTTTTTGGCGATCACAGGAACCGCCTCGCCCGCGCCGGCGGGAGCGCCCTTAATGATCCAGGAGAGGATCGTCGCCACCTGCTCCTCGGTGAGCGGGTCCGCCTTCTTTTTCTTCGCGTCCTTGTCCGCTTGGGTGCGCCGCGGCATGTCGCCGGTCTGCACCTTCACGTAAATCTTCGAAGCCTGCGGGTTGGTGAGATTCACGTATTCACTCGTCCGAAGCTGGGTGAGATCGTCGATGAAGGCGAACTCATCGGGATCCGGCGCTGCCTTCCCATGGCACTCGACGCAGCGGGCCTTGAAAATCTTCAGGACTTCGGCGGCGGTCCCGGTGGGATCGGCTGAGGAATCCGCCGCTGCTGCTGCGGCGGCGGTGGTGAGGAGGGCGGTGGTGGCGACGGTGCCGAGTTTCATGGGTGTTGGGCTGGCTGAGGATGAGTTTTTACCAGAAGGGTTCTGCAAATCCAATCGCCCGCTTTCGGCGTTTGATTGCGCGGCACTGGAAAAATCCCGCGTGATTTCCGCGCCGGAAGAGCGTGGGAGGCCCGGTGCGCCTGCGGCGATCCAGCAACGGAGTGCCTCGATCTCCTCCGCGGCTTGAACGGTGATGTCGAGTTCCTCGCCCTCGGTGTAGGTGGTCTTGTCGGTTTTCAATTCAACCGCGATGGCGCGGAGATCATCCGCCACGGCTAGCTGCGCCCGGCGCACCGTCACGCGCGGGCCGCGTTACCACCACCAAGTCCTTCGTCCTGACGCCCGGTCGGCCGGAGCCCGAAGCTGCCGGGGCGGAGTGTGGCCCAACCCCGGCGCGATCCTTTCTGCCACGGGTGCTCCCGCCATTTTCTTGTGTCGCGCCGGAGGCCACATGCCAGCCGTTTAGCTCCGGAAGCTCTGCGTGTAGGTGCGGAAGCTGCCGTCGCTGAAATAGTCGCGAAGAGTGACGACCGTAACCGTGTAGTGATAACGGTTGCCGCAGCGATCGTATGCGGTCTTGCAGTAGGAGCAGCGGTTGACTTCGCAGGTGCTCACCCGGTAGGGCGCGCAGTAGCTGGGTATGTAGCGATAGCAGCCGGCGTTCGCGTGCGTGGCGGTGGAGCCTAGCGTGGCGGCGGCGCTGAGGGCGATGAGGAGTGTTTTCATGTTTGGTTGTGGATTTGAGTTTGTTGTTTCGCGCACGCTATGCTGGCGGGTAATCCGTCCGGCATGTGCGTCTGCAGAGCCCATCGCCGCACGGCGAAACTTGATTGCAAACGAGTGAAAGATTGTTTCGCGCGCATCCGAATGCCGTGACCGTCTGCGCGACGCTGCTTGTCTGGCGACCGTCGTTTCGCGTAAGAGCACCCGCGGCGCATCCCCGATGAATCCAACCGAGCCTCCAAATTCCGATGACCCGCCCGAGAGCGGGCCGTCGCTTGGTGCGCTTCGCAGCCTCGATGCACGGATCAACTCCCAGGCTTGGGAGCAAGCTTATCCCCTGCTCTGGAATGCTGCGGCCCGTCTGCTGCGGTACATCCTTCGCGGCCCCGAGCACGAGCACGACCGCGAAGATATCGCCGCACGCGCAATGAGCGAAGTGGTCCGGGGCGTCATTGAAAATACGCTGCCGAGCTTCAATCAAATGACGACCTTCGGCGATGTGCTTGGTATGATTCAGCAGATTGTCCGCGCCCGTACGAAGGACTTCTTCCGTACGCGCGCACGGCGGCCGGAGGATCTCACGGATGAGGTTCCCGACAGTCCGGACGCGGATGCGGAATCTTTTCCCCTGCTCTCCTGGGAGGAATGCGAGGAATTGATTCGCAAACTGCCGCCTCCCCAGCCGGCGATCTTTCAACTCCACTACTCGCAGGGCCATACCGCCGCAGAAATCGCCGATCAACTTGGGATGCCACGCAGCACCGTCCTCTCCCACCTGTTCAGGGGAATGAAGACGCTGCGCAAGATGTTTGAGGAACGTGGCGACGGCGACGTCCAGAAACCCCTTTTGCCATGATCGACCGCGAACGATTCGAACAACTGGCCGCGCTATCCGCGGCAAACGCAGCCTCACCGCAGGAACAGGCGGAGTTGGCGGCGATGGTCGCCGAAGTTCCCGATCTCGCCCGCGAGATCGCCGAAGTAAAATCGACCGACCGCATCCTGCGAAGTGCTGCGCAGACGGGGCGAGTATTTGAGGCCCTTGAGCAGACGCGACGCGACGCGCTGACCTCCCGCCTCACTCAGGAGGCCGCCCAGACCGGAGAGGAAAAGGTGCAGACATTCCAGTGGACGCGTTCACTCCCCGCATGGCTCGCGCTGGCGGCCTGCGTCGCGGTGCTGGCCGGATTGGCAGGGTTTTTCTTCCGTCCGCACTTTCCCTCGTCGAAGGACATCGCCATCCTCGCCCCGCGTGGTGTGACCGGATTTGCCCAGCCCACGATCGCATGGGACGCGATGCCGGATCAGCGCTACGACGTGTGGATTCTCCCCGCCGAAGGCAGTCACCTGGATGCGCCGGCTCTCTTCATCGCCAATGGCGTCCGCCCCCCGATCTCGCTCGCCGCGCTCAAACCCGGTCCAGCGCTCAAACCCGGTCCAGCGCTCAACCATCAGCCGAATCCCCCGCAAGCGCTCAGCCCCGGCACGGACTACCGCCTCCTCGTCTGTTTCGCCGATGCCGGCCGCATCGCCGGCATCGCCGTGCCCTTCCGCACGAGCGCCCAACCGGAGAAATCCCTCCCTTTACCGAGTCTTCATGCCACGCGCATTCTCGCCGCAGCAGGCCGCGCGTCCGATGCGCTCGCCTTGCTCCTCCAGCTTCCGCTGGACCAGCGCCAGCTACCAGACGTTCAAGCCCTTGAACGCGATCTCCGCAGCCGGGTCTTAAGCGTGTCGAAACTATGAAGCCTTTCCACGCTTTCGCGATCGGAATCCCCATCGCGCTCACACTCCTTTCGCGCGCGAACTGGAAGACATGCGCCCAGCGCCTAAACGGCTACACCTGCGGGGAGATCGAGCACATAGTTAATGAGGCGGCGCGTCATGCCCTTGGTCGAGATCAGCCGATCAGCACCAAAGACATCCTTTATGCTGCCGAGAAAACACCGCCCGCCCACGCTGACGCCGCTCCGTGAGACTGTTCTTTCTTATGGCTTCACAATCCGCTTGATGCCGTCGGCCAGCGCCGGCTTCCTCGCGTCAATCACACTTTTGGAAGTTTTAATCATAATGATCGATGAGCGCCCCTAATCGTAAATCCCCCTACACCGCCAAGGTCAACGGCGTCCGCGTGCCCGTGGTCCACGACGGTCCAGGGCGCTTCGCCGTCATCTGGCGGGAATACGCCGGCGCACCTCGCAAGCGCGAGCGGTTTCGTGCGCTCGCCGCCGCCAAATCGCGCGCCGACGAGATCGCCCGCGCCATTGCAAACGGGCAGGCCGACGCACTCACCCTCACTGCTGCTTCGCGCGACGAATGGCGCCTGGTCCACGCCGAAGCCGCCGATATGGGGCAAACGCCGCTCGCCGCCGTCCGCGAGCATCGTGCCGCCCTTAGTCTCGTCCCGTGCGGACACACACTCCGCCAGGCGATCGAGTCCTACGCCGCCACCGTCGCCGCTGCCACCCGCGCGCTGGCCTGTCCTGAATCTTCGCAGGTCGTCACCGATCTCATGCACACGCTTCGCGACGATCCGTATCGCCACCGCGACCCGCGATACCTCGAGACGCTCCGCCGTTACCTTGATACCGTCGCCGCCGCCTTCCCGGCGCTCCCGGAAAGCACTCCCGACGCCGCGGCGCGGTTCCTCCTCGGTCTCCGCACGCGCACCGGCTCCAGCGTCAGCGCCAAGACGCGCGACCACTTCCTCGGCGCAGCGCGCCAGCTCTTCGGCCACGCCCATCGCCGCGGATGGCTCCCGTCAGGGCCGCACGCCTTCTCCCACCTCGCCACGGTCTTTCGTCCGGGTGCCGTCGCGACCTTCAGCCTCGCCGAGATTCGCGAGATCCTTCGGGTCGCATCCCCGGAATGGATTCCCTTCCTCGCCATCGGCGCCTTCGCCGGCCTGCGCGTCTCCGAGATCGGTCGCCTCACCTGGGACGCAATCCGCTGGGCCGAAAACGAAATCGCCGTCGATATGGCCGTGGCGAAAAAGACCAGGCGCGGCCGCAACGTGCCCCTCGAACCGAATCTCCGAGCGTGGCTGCTATCGCACGCGCGCAGCGCAGGGCGCATTTACAACTTCCCCACCGAAGGCGCCTTCAAGTCCGCCGTCAGCCTCAAGGTTTACACCCCGCTCGCCGACGCGCTCGCATTCCAGTGGAAACACAACGCCATGCGCCACAGCTACGGCAGCTATCTCTACGGACGGGAGCGCAATCTCGCGACCGTTCGCGCCTGCATGGGCAACTCGGAGCAGCAAGTCCTTCGTTTTTACAACTCGCCGAAAACGCGCGAGGAAGGCGCCGCCTGGTTCACCCTCGCCCCCACCGCTGGCATCATCCCCCTTCCGATACCGGCCGCCGGGTAGGCGCGGAAACACTGGCCTTCTTCCGCAGCGGGGACAAACGGGGACAAAATGCGAGCCCCTTAACCGTCATCATACCGTCAACGGAAGCTCCAGCATCCTGTCGGCGCGGCGGGTTTACACTGTAAGACGACGAACAGCCGCAAATACATAACTGCCGGACTAGGATTTGAACCTAGACAAAACGAGTCAGAGTCGTTTGTGCTACCGTTACA
>JAYTDO010000218.1:0-4673 GCA_043735935.1 Chthoniobacteraceae bacterium | reverse complement strand
AATACGCCTTCGGCTCGCGTTTCGACAAGGCGGGCGACCTCTGGGTCGTGCTCTGCCTCACCGGTTCATTCAGCAGCGGCACCGACTTCCGCGGCTGGGCGCTCCGCATCAAACCCGACGGCACGATGGTCCCGACGTGCAGCGGCATTCGCTCGCCCGGTGGAATGGGTTTCGACGCCGATGGCGAAGTCTATTACACGGACAACCAAGGCCCGTGGCACGGCTCATGTACGCTCCAGCACTTGATTCCGGGGACGTTCCAAGGCCATCCCGGCGGCTTCAAATGGTACGACAAGGCGCCCAACATGGGACCGCGTCCCGTCGAACCGAACGACAAGAGCCGGATGGTCACCGAGCGCGAGCGCGTGAAGGAACTCGTCCCGCCCGCAGTCTACCTGGTGCATGGAAAAATCGGCAACTCGTCCTCCTTCATCGTGTGCGACCAGAGCGGCGGGAAATTCGGCCCATTTCAAAAGCAGCTCTTCATCGCCGACCAAAGTCACTCGAACGTCTCGCGTGTCTTTCTCGAAGAGGTCAACGGCATCAAGCAGGGTGTCGTCATCCCGTTCCTGAAGGGCTTTAAAAGCGGACTCATCGGCGGACGCATGGACGACGCGCACGGCCAGATCTTCGCCGGGGGCAGCGACCGTGGATGGGGCGCGAAAGGCGGCAAACCGTTCTGCTTCGAGCGCGTCGACTGGACCGGGAAAGTGCCCTTCGAGATCCACGAAATGCACGCCAAACCCGACGGCTTCGAACTTACCTTCACCCAGCCCGTCGATCCGACCACCGCCGGAAATATCGCGAGCTATACGATGCGCGAATTCACCTACATCTACCGCGCCGAGTACGGCAGTCCGGAGGTCGACGACGTGCTCCCGAAGATCACCTCCGCAGTGGTCGCACCCGACAAAAAATCCGTGCGACTGACGATCGACCCGCTCACCAAAGGCCACATCCACGAATTGCATCTCGATGGCGTAAAGGCCGCCGACGGAGCGCCATTGCTCCATGCCGTCGCGTATTATACGCTGAACGAAATCCCGACAAAATAGCCGGGTAAAAACCACTCGATCCCATGCTCCACTACGCGCTCGTATTTCTCGTCGTCGCGCTCATCGCGGCATTTCTCGGTTTCGGCAGCCTCGCTGGCACCGCCGCTTACATCGCGAAGATCTGCGTCGTGGTGTTCCTGGTGATGGCGGTCCTGTCGTTTCTCAAAAAATAACCACGGACAGCAGGCGCACCGGCGCTACTCCCAGCGGATGTCGTCGAGGTAAAAGGTGATCGGCTCGCCCGAGCTGGCCAGCGTCCAGACGAAGCCAGTCTTGATCCGCGTGAGATCCTGCGCGCTCACGTCGATCTCGTAGCGCTGCCAGTCTTTCGTCAGGGCGACCTTCTCCAGCTTGCCCTTTCCGGTGTCGAAAAACTTCTTCGGCTTCGCCAGCGTGCCGAACTCGAACCCGACCAACTCCCCGCCCTTTTCGCCGCGCGCCCAGAAGGTCAGCTTCTTCGCCCCGCTCAAGTCATATCCGCCGCCGCGATCGCCCCAGTCGCCCTCGGGATTCTGCCACACCACTCCGCCCCAACCCTTGTCCGCCTCGAAATCGCAGCGCATGCAGGTCTTCCCGGAATGCGGATTTTGCGTCCACGCCGGATTCACTTTGATCGACTTCGCATCGCCCATCCAGCCCGCCGGAATGTAGGTCGCGGGATCACCCTCCTCGCCATAAACGACGAGCGGCAACGTCGCGCGCTGCCCTTTCGCGATCGTCACCGGCGCATCCACACGCAACGGCACATTCGCCACCGCGCCGCCGCCGTGATCATCATGCACGGTCACAAACAGCCGATAAAGACCGCCGTCCTTCGGAAAGGTAATCGTCGCCGTTTTTCCATCGGCCTTGGTGATGGAATCCGGATACGTCGGCGGCGCCTCCTCCTTGTCTCCGCCGCTGCCGTACTCGCCCGGATCACGCTGGAGCGACCAGGAGTATTTCAGCGGATCACCCTCCGGGTCCGACACGTCGATGACGGCCACTCCCGTATCGCCGGGTTTGCCGAGCGGCGCACTGTTGAGCGTCAGCGACTTGATCACGGGCACTCGATTTGCCGGCGCTTTGCCGGTCCATAATTCCGACACCGCCTCCGCCGCCGCGAGCCTCGTCCCATCGCCCAGGAACATCGAGAACCACGTCGAGGTGACCTCCTGTTTTTGTCCCCAGAGAAACGCGTACGAACCGAGGCAAAGTCCGTCCGCGCCGAGCACCGTGGCCTTGTAGGCATGCCGGTAGGCTTCCGCTTTTTCCGTGCTGGTGGCCTCCGGATAAGCGCCGATTCCATCCTTCTGGATTTCCCAGATGCCGTGCGGCCCATATTCGGTGAGGACGAATGGCTTCGTGCCGCCGAGTTTCTTGTAACGCTCCGCCACGCTCGGCGCACCGGCGTAGGAATTGATTCCGAGGATGTCGATGTCAGGGCACAGGGCCGTAAAATTTTTCACCTTATCCCCGCCGATCTCGGCGACGACGGTCATGGTCGGGTGGGCCGGATCGAGTTCCTTGACCAGGCGAGCCAAGCCGTTGATCGCCGTCCAAACCGCACCATTTTTCCCCTGCGGATCTTCCATCTCGTTTCCCAGCGCCCAGCACAGTAGCGCCGGATGGGTTTTGTATTTCTCCACCACTGCGCGGACATGCTCGCGCTGTTTGATCAGCCCCGCCGCATCGCTCCAGTCGAACCCCTGCCGCACCTGCCCGAGCCAGATGCCCGCCGTCACCGTCAGTCCGAGCTTTTGCGCGCGATCGAGGATGTCGCCGAGATGGTCGTCGCCCCAGAGGCGGATTGAGTTTCCTCCCGCCTTTGCCAGCGACTCCAGCGCGTTCTCTCCACCGCCGCCACCCTTGATCAGGTAAGGCGTGCCGGCCCGTTGAAGTTCGAAGCGTTCGCTCTTTTTGACGAGCTGCACTCCACCGGTCGCAGCGTGCCCTCGGGTCGCCAAGGTCGCGAAGATCAGGAGGGCGGGGAGAAGGCAGGGCGTCAGTTTTTTCATGGGGATGCGAACGGTAAATTTGGGAACGTTGCGCGGGCGAGTCACGGAACTTTTTCCGAATCGACCGGCCCTGCTGTGCCTTCCAGCGCGTCACGCACCGCGTCGTTCGTAGTAAAAGATCCTCACGGGGTTTCCGTCGCTACGGTGGCAGCGCCTGTCGCCGAACGATAACTACGGCCGCCGCTCGTCGATCGCCGCCAGGATGTCGGCGATGAAGTCCGCTCGCGGTTTGGCGCCGAGGTTGCCTTTGCCGTGGACTCGCACACTCACGTTGCCGGCTTCGAGGTCGCGATTGCCGAGGACGAGCATGGTGTGGACTTTCTTTTCCTCGGCGTGCGCGACCTTCGCTTTGATCGGGTCCGTGCCGGCGTCGAGCGTGGCGCGGACGCCTTTGGCGCGGAGTTCCTGCTGAATGCCGCGCGCGTATTCCACCAGCGGCGCTTCGTCGCCGATCGGCAGGATGCGGACCTGCTCCGGCGAGAGCCAGAGCGGGAAATTGCCGGCGTAATGTTCGATAAGGAAACCGATGAACCGCTCGTGTGTGCCAAGCGGCGCGCGGTGGATGCAGAGCGGCGTCGCCTCGGTGTTGTCGCGAGTTTTATCCGTGAGACCGAAGCGCGCGGGCACGGCAAAATCCACCTGGTTCGTGGCGAGCGTGAATTCCTTGCCGATGACGTTCCAGATCTGGATGTCGATCTTTGGTCCATAAAAAGCGCCCTCGTTTGGCACTTCGACAAACGGCGCGCCGGAGGCGACGAGGACATCGCGCACCATCTTCTCGGTCTTGAGCCAGAGTTCGGGCTGATCGACGAATTTCTTCCCGAGTTCCTTCGGGTCGTGGGTGCTGAAGCGGAACTGGTAGCGATCGATGCCGAAGATTTTGAAATACTTCAGATACATGTCGTTCACGGCGTTGAACTCGGACGCGAACTGCTCCTCGGTGCAGTAGATGTGGGCGTCGTTCATCTGCATGGCGCGGACGCGCATGAGGCCAAAAAGCTCGCCGCTCTGCTCGTAACGGTAACACGTCCCATACTCCGCGAGCCTCAGCGGCAGATCGCGATAACTCCGCGGCACCGCTCCGAAGAGCTTGTGGTGATGCGGGCAGTTCATCGCTTTGAGGTAAAGCTGACTGCGGCGCAACACTTCATCGCGCTGATCTACACATCTGATGATTGTGGCGACCATTTCCACCAAATCATTGGACTCTGCAGATTCAAACCTTTGTATGCCCGGCGGCAAAGGCGCACCGATTAACGTGCTGGACTCCATTATGAGGCTGATCTCTCCGAACCAGAATAGGAGTGCCTTCGTCTCCTCCGCAGTGACATCGCCCTTCTTCATCCTTTCTCGCAAGATCATGATGGAATCGTGAATCCGACCGCCGCGCCGTGTTAATTCGTCCTGATCGTCTTCCTCCAACAACACCATCGGCGGAAACATACTGTCTTTGTAGTAAGGCAAATGCCCGCTGGTGAGATACATGTTCGCGCGGGCGATGGCCGGCGTGCGGACGCGATCATACCCGCCCGCGAACTCGGTCTCCTTCGCCAGCTTCTCGATTTCCTCGATCAAGACCGTGCCCTTGGGCAGCCAGAGCGGGAGGCCGGGGCCGACGTCG
>JAYTDO010000217.1:0-2627 GCA_043735935.1 Chthoniobacteraceae bacterium | reverse complement strand
TGCCGGATCGGGAACGGCCTCCGTGTCGCCCGTGTTGAGCTTTTTCAAAGGCGTCTCGGCGATCACCTTTCCATCCCATGAAAGGCGGCTTCCGGTGAGTGCGCGCAGGTGCAGCGTGTGTTCGGATGCGGGGAGGGTGACGGTAGCGGTGAGTCGGATGAGGAACGGTCGAGAGCGGTCGGTGCGGACGCCGGAAGGCAGGTATTTGTGAGGGATCGCGGCGAGCGCGAATGCAGGCTCGATGAAGTCTTCGGTTTTGTTTGGAGGCAGCTTCGCCCAGCCCGCGTCAGCGGTGGCGTCGTCGGGCGCCGGGTCGCCGTCGTTTCCCCCAAACGTCTCGGCCGCGAGAGCGTTTCCTTTCATGGGGAACTCGAAGATCTCCACGCGAACGGCGCCCGCCGGAAGTCCGCTCGCCTCCGGCAGAGGAGGTTCGGGCTCAGCGCTGAGGACGGCGCAAAGCGTGAGCAGAAGCAGGAGGGATAGGGAGGGGCGCATGATCGCGTGCGAAACGGGACATCAAAATCGCGATAGGTGCCACTGCTGAATTCGGCGGCGACGGCTTTGAAGAGGACGCGCGTGTGGCGCTTGACGATGGCCGATGGCTGTGGCGGTATCGGCGCAATGATTCCGACGCCCATTCCGGCTGCTCCCGCACCAAACGACTCCGGTCCTTTCCGTAGTCGGTGGGCGGACGCGCTGGCTGGTGACCGCACCGCGTTGCCGGAGATCGCGCGGAACAGTTGGTCCCCAGTTTACGTGTGGATGCGGGCGTCTGGCTTCGAGAGCGCCGATGCGGCGGGAAAGACGAGTTCATTTTTCGCGTGGATCGGGGCCGCGGCGCCGCCGGGGCCTACGGATGGTGAATACGTCAGGCTGAGCGATTTTCTGACGTCTCGTGTGGTGGCTTATGAGGCGGCTGGATTTCCTGCGGTCGTGTCGTCCGCGCCGCTCCTGATCGATGTCGCGGCCGGCGAACGGCGCTTTGCGCGATTGACGGGACGAAGCCCGAGCGACGCGTTTTCAAAGAGATGGGCTGTGACGGTGCTCGAGCACACGCTTGCTGCATTGCGCGATGAATATAAGGCGGACGGGTTGATCGGGTTGTTTCCGCACTTGCAGCCTTTTTTGAGCTTCAGCGGGGGAAGCGAAGAGCGCTACGCGGAGGTCGCACCGCTTGCGGGATTGTCCGTGAGCGCATTGCATGTGGCGGTGTATCGCTTTCGCCAGCGGTATCGCGAAATGCTGCGCCACCGGATCGCTGACACCGTCAGTGTCGAAGAAGAGGCCGATAGCGAGTTGACCCGCTTGCTCGTCGCGGCTAGCTGACACGCCGACATGTCGTCCCAGGATCCTTCTTCGCCCGAAACGCCACAGGAAGCGCCGATGCCATCGATGCTCGGAGGGCTCAATCCCGAGGAGCTATTCGCGCGCGGGATGCAGTCGGTGCGTATGACGGGTGGGGGAAGCCTTACAAGTTGGGAGCCGCCCACGGTCGAGGAGGCGGCGCGCCTTTTCCCGCACTACGAAATCCTGGAGCTGATCGGGCGCGGAGGGATGGGAGCGGTGTACCGGGCGCGGCAGATCGCACTGGACCGGAATGTGGCGGTGAAGCTGCTGCCGCTGGAAATCAGCATTGATCGGGATTTCGCCGATCGGTTCGTGCGCGAGGCGAAGACGATGGCACGGATGAATCATCCAAACATCGTGTCGGTGTACGACTTTGGAAAGACAACGGAAGGGCACTTGTATTTCATCATGGAGTTCGTCGAGGGGACGACGCTCCACCACATGATTAAGACGGTGGGGCTCAAGCCGCCACAGGCGCTAGAGATCATCGTGTCGGTCTGCGAGGCGCTCCAGTACGCCCACGGGGAGGGGGTCGTTCATCGCGATATCAAACCGGCCAACGTGCTGGTGGATGTGAAGGGGCGGGTGAAAGTGATGGACTTCGGCCTCGCTCGCATGGATACTCCGAGCGCCGAACAATGGGGGCATACGATGACCGGCGCGGTGTTGGGCACGCCGGATTACATGGCGCCCGAGCAGAAGAGCGGGCAGCGGGTCGATCACCGAGCGGACATCTACAGCCTCGGGGTGATGCTGTACGAAATGCTTTGTGGACAGGTGCCTCAGGGGATTTTCGCCCCGCCTTCGCAGAGGGTGCCCGTGGACGAGCGGGTGGATCAGGTGGTGATCCGCGCGATGCAGCAGGAGCCCGATCGGCGTTACCGGGATACCGGCGAAATGAAGACCGACGTGCTCATGATCCGCCAAACGGCCGAGCCGCAACGCACGGTCGCCGTGCCGCGAGAGAGGCCGCCGCAGCGCCCGATTTCAAACATCCCGAGCCCACACCCTGCGTCGTCTGCCGGCGCGCCGTCGCAGCCGGTTGCATCCGGTTTCGCCCCACCGCCGAGCAATGTCCCGCTTTTCGCCGGCATCGGCGTGGCTGCGATTGCCGTGATCGCCGCCGGGTTCTGGGTGCTCGATCATTCAAAGTCCACACCGTCGCCCGCGATCCTGCTCGCGGGGACACCTGCTCCGGCAGTCGCAGAAGTCTCGACGACCCCCAAGCCGGACGCGGAGCCGCCCACGGTGCCTGCGGCAACACCGCAGGTGGCCCCGAC
>JAYTDO010000216.1:0-1591 GCA_043735935.1 Chthoniobacteraceae bacterium | reverse complement strand
CACGTCCTTCGCCACGTCGAGCTTTGGCAGAAATCCTTCGATGGCGTCGCGGATTTCGAGAAAGCGCTCCTCGCTCCAGTCCACGAGATCCATCTTGTTCACTGCGACCACGAGATGCGGGATGCCGAGCAGCGCGGCGATGCAGGTGTGCCGGCGGGTTTGCTCGATCACGCCGTTGCGCGCATCGACGAGGATGACCGAGAGGTTCGCGGTCGAGGCGCCGGTGACCATGTTGCGCGTGTACTGAATGTGGCCCGGCGTGTCGGCGACGATGAACTTCCGCCGCGGCGTGGCGAAGTAGCGGTAGGCGACGTCAATCGTGATGCCCTGCTCGCGCTCGGCGCGCAGGCCGTCGGTGAGGTTCGCGAGATTGATCTGCCCGCCGCCGGTGATGTCGGCGGAGCGTTCGAGCGCTTCGATCTGGTCTTCCATCAGCGATTTCGTGTCGTAGAGCAGACGGCCGATGAGTGTGGACTTGCCGTCATCCACGGAGCCACAGGTGTTGAAGCGGAGGAGTTCGACGGGATGGGTGGCGGACATAGTTTTACTCGGGCGGAAAAATGGCGGGCACGGGCTCGCGCTGGAAACGGCGATAGACGGTGAAATCCCGGCGATCGGTGGTGACCACCACACGCTCGGGAAAGAGTTCGCTCATGCGAACCACACAAAGATCGGTGAAATCTGGTTGCTGATCTGCAAAGCGAAAGGCGAGTTCCCGAATTCGGTTTCGATTGGATTCGAGGTCAAAGTCGAGTTTCAGCAGCCCGTGGGAAAACAGCCGTAGAACGCGCTCAACATCGGCCACCATATAAGCCGCTTCGGTGACGACAGGCTCGCATGTGATGAGCGGGCCCGTGCATTCGGCGGGCACTCTTACCGCCCAATGATGGTACTGGTCGCGCGAGTTGATGAACGCAACGATGAATCCGGTATCCGCTATCCCCGTCATCGTGGACCAAAACCCTCACGCGTCGATAAATCCGCTGGAAGTCCTTTGATGCAGCCTGCGTACTCGAACCAAGGCTTTTCAACGGTGAGCATCCGCATCAGGTCGAGTTGCTGTTGCGCCACTTCCTCCTCCGACCATTTGCGGTCGTGCGCGAGTTTCTGAATCCATTCTGTAAGTTCTGGAGTCAGCGGAATAGTCAGTTTCTTTTCCATAGGGGACGTAAAGGTTGGCCTAACGAAAACCCATTCCGTTCAGAAGTAACCTTGTTTTTTGCGATCCTCCATCGCCGCTTCGCTGGCCTTGTCATCGGCGCGGGTGCCGCGTTCGGTGACGCGGGCGGCGGCGATTTCGGCGATGATGTCATCGACGGTGTTGGCGGGGCTTTCGACGAGGCCGGTGCTGATGATGTCGCCGATAGTGCGGACGCGGACGGTCAGCTCGCGCACCTCTTCCTTGTTCGTTGGCGGCATGATGTCGCTGACCGGGAGCCACTGGCCGCCGCGGCGCACGGCCTGGCGTTGGTGGCTGAAATAGATCGTTGGCACTTCGAGCTGCTCGCGCTTGATGTATTCCCACACGTCCATCTCGGTCCAATTCGAGAGCGGGAAGACGCGCATGTTTTCGCCGGGGTTCACGCGGGCG
>JAYTDO010000215.1:0-1812 GCA_043735935.1 Chthoniobacteraceae bacterium | reverse complement strand
GCGTCCGAGCCGGAGCTTCGCGAGCAGGTCGTCTTCGCTGATGATTTTCGCGGAGCCGCGTTTCAGGATTTCGAGTTGCTCTTCGGGTGACGGCATAGGCGTTAATCGCTTTGGATAAATGCCATGCCTCGCGCGAGGCGAGAAAGAAAATGCGCCGCCCGCTGCGCCGCCTACTTGTTCTTATTCAAAAGCTCGCGGATGTCCTCGATCGTGAGCTGCTTGAGGGTGGTGTACTTTTCCACGGAGGTGCCGGAATTGACCACGGTTTCGCGGCCCGCATTGCGCCAGTCGCCCTGGCTCGCGGGATCAATGGGCGTGCGGAGTTTCTTGCTCTCGGGGCCGAGGTATTCGCGCTGGCCGTCGCGCAGTCCTTTGGTCGCCGCGGTCTTGCCGGAGTCCCAGGCTTCCTTGGTCGCCGCGGTTTTGGTGTCGGCGGTTTTGGTGGCGTTGGGGATGCCGTATTTGCCGTGCGTGTTGGCGTCGCGGGCGGCGTACTTCAGGTCGCCCGACCAGTCCTTTTTCGAGCCGTAGAAATCGCGCGCCGCATAGCTGCCGGGGTGGGTCTTTTGGTCGTAATTGAAATCCTTGATCCGCGCCGTGCCGGTGTCGTAGGTCCGCCCGCCGACGGAGCTGCGCGTGGGGTCGTAGGATTTGTATTTGTCCATCACCATGATCTCCGCGCCCCGTTGCGAACGCGCGTCGCCGTTCTCCACCTTCGTCATGCGCTGCTGCTCGAGCACCCGGCTGTTTTCCAATCTTTCTTTAGCCTCCGTCTTCATCACGAATTTCTGGGCTCTCTGCTCCGGCGTGAGCGCCGCACAGCCCGCGCCGAGCAGCGCGAGCAGGAGCGGGATGGGGAGAAAAAAACGCACGCGCGAGCAGTGCCACACGCGGGGCGCGGTGTAAAACGGATTTGGCGATGGGATTGGCGGACGCGCAAGATGACTGGGCTGCCGGAGAGTTTTGAAAACGCAGAGGCGCAAAGACGCAGAGGACGCAGAGAACTGCGGCCTGGGTGGCTCTGCGCTCTCTGCGTCTTTGCGTCTCTGCGTTTCAAAAAAAACTCCACCTCGGGAAACTGAGCCGCCACCTCAATCCCATCGCCTAATCGCCACATTGCCCAATCGCCAAAATCCCATGCTTGACGCTCCCCGTGGCAACCCCTCTTATACGCGGGTTTTCCGCCGGGAGAGTGCTTTCCGGCGGCTTTTCACACCCACATCACCCATGAATTTCCGTCCCCTTTTTCCCGCCGTCATCGCGCTCGCCGCTGTGCTCACCGAACCGATGGCGGTCTTCGCGCAGACGCCTCCGCCGCCGCTGCCGCCGAGCGGCGCGGTGCCCGCGGCACCCATCGTGCGGGCCATCGACGTGCAGTACGCCGGGGCGAGCACGGTGAGCAAGGAGAAGATCCTGGCGAACATGCGCACGCGGGTAGGCCGGCCCTATTCGGAGCAGATCGTGGAGGAGGACATCCGCAATCTTTACGCGACGGGCAACGTCTCGAACGTCCGCATTTTCGGCGAGCAGATGAAGGACGGGGTGAAAGTCATCGTGGTCGTGCAGTCGAAGGCGCAAATCACCGAGGTGGTGCTCAATGGCGTGCAGCAGCTCAAGCAGACCCGCATCCGCAAAGAGATCAGCGCCAAGCCGGGCGACACGCTGAATGAGGCGAGCTTGCAGGCGGACAAGGAGAAGATCATCAAATACTACGCGGACAAAGGCTTCACCGAGGTGGAGGTGACTTACAAGACCGAGGTCAATGAGAAGCTGGGCACGGCGCATGTGACTTTCACGGTCAATGAAGGTGGC
>JAYTDO010000214.1:0-34360 GCA_043735935.1 Chthoniobacteraceae bacterium | reverse complement strand
ACTCAACTGTTGTTCCATACGTGTCATCCTGACAAACCCGCGCGCCGCTGGCTGCCGAATTCTTCCTCCGTAGCGGATTAAATCAGCGGTTCCCTAAGCGGCGCCTTATCGGACGCTGGCGGGCATCCGCTTCTGGCCGGAAACCCGCCCTTCCGGCACTAAACCGACGCGCTGGACGGAGTATTCTGCGGCCTTCATCAATTCCGGGAGGCTTCGAGGGCCGGATAACAAATGCTCGACTCCGACCACCAGGAGCGCAGGTCGCCGGGACGCCATGATTTCATCAATCCGCCTGGCCCATTGCTGGTTCCGTTTCTCGAGAAGGTTGTAATGCATTTCGTCCTGTGGCGGCGTGTCCCCGATTCCGAGGGCGCGCCTCAAGATCGCTTCATCCCCGCTCCTCCACGCGCTGCGAATATCGGCGCTGCCGAAATCGGGCTTTGCGAAGTTGGCCAGCGCGTTTTGGAGGTTTTTTGTTTGGTCTTCAATTCGGGCATCCGCCATCGCGAAGATTTGGTCCTGAGGCCGTTCCAAAGCGCCCACCGGCCTCCGATCCGAGCGCGCCCGCTGTTCGATGTAGTATTCGAGGCCGGCCTCCCGGGTCAAACCGGCACGGCGGTATCCTTCCTGGGTGATCGTCAAACACGCCAGCCATGGCTCCATCGACTCGACGCGGGCCAGCAACGCGGCATCGCTCCCCAACGCCTGACGTACATCGCGCACCACTTCGTCGGAAACCCGCCCCGAAAGATTTCGGCGATCCGGCGCGTAGCCGCGGCGGCTGATAAGGGCGCTGATGTCGGGCGTATCCCAGATTCCTGGCATGACTTCGAAATAGACCGCCGAGGCACGTTCATAATACGGCAGATAGGCCGAAAATGCGGTACCGTCCGGGTCCGCTCCCAGATGCAGGCAACCGGCGATCCACACCCGGTTAGTCGCGCTTCGTACTTCCCAGACCCAAGGACGATGCGAACTGCCTGACACCGCTTCGACTTCCTTCGGTCGAACCGGTTGAAGTTTGCGAATCGCCGCGGGTTCTTTTCCACAAGCCCATCCAGCCAGTAACGAAACGGCCAGCAGCGCCAAACACGCCGTTTTCGCCGACCGACGAGGCCGCCTCTCGCGACGGTTTTGAAAGGCCGGAATCCACCGGGGATTCGGGCCATCGGAACGCCCAACGCGAAGCGCGATGCAAAATGCCGAGGCGACCGAATGGAACAGGCCGCATTCGTCTCCCATCAGCCAGCGAGAGAGCCCCCGTCTCGCGCGATCGCGCGATGGTTCCGCCCGCACATGCCAACGGCATTTCGTGGGTTGAATCATCCCGCGTTTTTCGAGCATTTAGCGACGCATTCAGAGGCGGTACGCGTTTTCACCGTCGCATTAAAGCATGGACGAAAGTGAAGGCCAGCGCGGAAGACGCTTTCGGTAACGACGCCTCCCGGCCCCTGTCCCGCGCTCGATCCCCACAAAACTTCCTAACGCTACCGAGCGTTCGCGATTAGATTGCGAGGCCGTCCATCCGCTCTCCATGCTTCGCCATTTTTCAAAATTCCACCTCACGCTCACCGCGACCCTCGCGGTCGGCCGGCTATCGAGCGCGCAAGACGACGCCGGAGTCATCTCGTCCGCGGAGCACATGGTCCCTGTCTTAAAGGAATACTGCGTCGACTGCCACAACCCGGACAAAATGAAGGGCGACTTCGACCTGACAAGACTGCTCGGCAAAGATCGACTCGGGGAAAATCGGGAGGATTGGGAAAAGGTCGCGGAAGCGCTCGAGGCCCACGACATGCCCCCCGAGAAGAAGCCGCAACCGACCGCAGCCCAACGGGATTCGCTGGTCAAGTTCATCGACGGGCAGCTTTCGAAGGTGGACTGTTCGCTCGAGAGCAACCCGGGCAAAGTGACCATTCGCCGACTCAATCGCGAAGAATACCGAAACACCATTCGCGACCTGCTCCATGTCGATTTCCAACCGGACGACTTCCCGAACGACGAGGTCGGCTACGGCTTCGACAACATCGCCGACGTGCTCTCGCTGCCGCCGCTGCTCATGGAAAAATTCCTCGCGGCGGCGGAGGAAATCACCAGCAAGGCGATCGTGCTCGACGCGGCGCCGAAGCCCGAGATCACGCGGCTCCGCGGCGACCGGTTTTCCTCCGCAAGCGAGTGGATCAAACCGATCGAAAACCACGACCTGGGCCTTTATCGCGAGGGCGAAGGCATAGCGGACTTTGTCTTTCCGCAGAAGGGCGAATACACCTTTCGCATTCGCGCCTACGGCGAGCAGGCTGGCCCGGAAGCTCCTAAGATGGCGCTGCGCGTCGGCGGTCGGGACCTCAGCGTCTTCGATGTGAAGACCGAGCGCGGTTCGAACTTCGAAGTCCGCGCCAGCGTCGACGCCGGACCGCAGAAGGTCGCCATCGCCTACCTGAACAATTACAACGACGCAAACAACCCCGACCCGAAACTGCGTGGCGACCGCAACCTCTTTGTCGAATACGTGGAAATCGTCGCCCCTCCCCGTCTCGCGGCGCCGCCCGTGGTGGCGCTCGACGCGGCGCAATTCAAACCGCGCTCGGGAAAGGGCACGGCTGACGTGGTCAATGGTTCGCTTGCCTTTGCATCGGATGCCGAGGCGACCGCCACGGTGAATTTCCCGGCGAAGGACGATTATCTCATCCGAATCCGCGCTCATGGCGATCAGGCCGGCATGGAATTGCCGAAACTGCGCGTCTCGCTTGACGGTCGCGAACTCAAGGTCTGCGAAGTCAAAGCGACCATCGGAAGCGAGGACACTTTTGAAATCCGCGTCCCCGCCGATCCCGGTCCCAAGCAGATCACGGTCGCCTTCATCAACGACTATTTCGATCCCGCGAACCCGGACCCGAAACTGCGCGGAGACCGGAACCTGTGGGTGCACGGCGCGGAAATCGTCGGACCGCTCAACGCAGGACTTCCGAACCTTCCCGAAAGCCACACTCGACTCATCCCGCGGCTGCCCGAAGCGGGCCGCGAGTTGGCGATGGCGCGGGAGATTTTGCAGAAATTCGCCTCCCGCGCCTACCGGCGCCCCGCCACCGAGGATGAGGTCTCCCGCCTCGTCGGGTTTGTGGATTTGGCGATGAAACAAAAAGGCGGCTTCCTCGAAGGCATGCAGGTCGCGATTCAAGCGGTCCTTTGCTCCCCGCGCTTTTTGTTTCGGTGGGAACTCGATCCCGAGTCGACGCAGCCGGGCACGTCGCGGGAACTCTCCGACTACGAAGTCGCCTCGCGCCTCTCGTATTTTCTCTGGAGCAGCATGCCCGACGACGAACTCACGGCTCTCGCCGATCGCGGTGAACTCCACTCCAACGGCAACCTCGAGAAGCAGGCGGTGCGGATGCTCAACGACTGGAAAGCGCGAGCCTTCGTGAATAACTTCGCGGGCCAGTGGCTTCAGATTCGCAACATCTGGGAGGTTGGGATCGATCCGGATTTGTTCCCGCGCTTCGAGGAATCGCTGAAAGGCGCCATGAAGGAGGAAACGGAGCGGTTCTTCGAAGCGGTGATGAAAGAAAACCGTCCGGTGACGGATCTGCTCGACGCCGACTTCACCTTTTTGAACGAAAAACTCGCGCGCTTTTACGGCATTTTCGGAGTCTCGGGCGACCAGTTTCAACGCGTGACCCTTCCGAAGGATTCGGCGCGCGGCGGTGTCCTGACTCAGGGCAGCGTGCTGCTCGCGACATCGACGCCCACGCGCACGTCGCCAGTCATTCGTGGAAAATGGATTCTCGAACAAATCCTGGGAACACCACCACCGCCGCCGCCGCCCGACGTGCCGCCATTGCCCGAGCAGAGCCACACGAATCAATCCGCGTCGCTTCGCCAGCGACTGGAGCAGCACCGCAGCAAGGCCGAATGCGCTGGTTGCCATGCGCTCATGGACCCGCTCGGCTTCGCCCTGGAGAATTTCGACGCCACCGGCGCGTGGCGCGACAAGGATGGCACTTTCCCCATCGACGCCTCCGGGAAGCTCAAGGGCCCGAGCGGCAAGACGTTCAACGGACCGCGCGAACTCAAGGCCATCCTGAAGGACAACAAGAAATTCGTGCACAATCTGACCGAGAAAATGATGACTTACGCTCTCGGACGCGGGCTCGAGTATTACGACAAATGCGCCGTGCAGGCGATCGCCGCGCGGTTGCCGCAAGAGGGCAATCGCTTCGGCGCTCTCGTCGCAGGGATCGTGACCAGCGATCCTTTCCTCAAACGCAAACGCGACGTCGCGGCCAATTGAACACCTAAGCTTTGACTGTCTCCCGTATCATTTCCGCGTAAGCTCCCACTTCCCGAAGTCATGAACACCGAACGCTTCCAAATCCAACGGCGCACTTTTCTGCGCGGTCTCGGCGCCTCGATGGCGCTGCCACTTCTCGACATCATGCGGCCCGTGCGAGCCCTCGCGTCCGCGGTTGGCGCCTCGCAAACACCCGTCCGCATGGCGTTCCTCTTCGTGCCAAACGGCGCGAACATGGGAGAGTGGACACCCGCCGCTACCGGGGCGGACTTCGATCTGCCTTACATTTTAAAGCCGCTCCAGTCCCACAAGAACGACCTCCTCGTGCTGAGCGGCCTGACGCACGATAAAGGGCGCGCGAACGGGGACGGCGGCGGAGACCACGCACGCTCGGCGGGGAGTTGGCTCACCGGAGCGCAGCCGTTGAAAAGCGAAGGTTCGCAAATCCGGCTTGGGACTTCAGCCGACCAGATCGCCGCCGAGGTGCTCGGCAAACAGACCCGCTTTCCTTCCCTCGAACTCGGCCTCGAGCCCGGGCGCCAGGGCGGCAAATGCGACACGGGCTATTCCTGCGCCTATTCCAACAACATCTCCTGGCACAACGAAGGCACGCCCATGAGTCGCGAGATCAACCCGCGCCTCGTGTTTGAGCGGCTTTTCTCCAATCAAATCCCGAAGGAAGTGAGCGAAAGCCAGACGCGGCGGCAGCTTTACAAAAAGAGCATTCTCGACTTCGTCCTCGACGATGCGAAGGCGCTGAGCAGCAAGGTCGGCGGACGCGACAAACAGAAGTTGGACGAATACCTCGGAGCCATCCGCGAGATCGAGCAACGAGTGGAAAGCGCCGAGCGAATGGTCACCGGGAACACTTCGGTCGCCGCCGGTTACGAAATCCCCGAAGGCATCCCCGAGAGTTACGAAGAGCACGCAAAACTGATGATGGATATGCTCGTGCTCGCCTTCCAATCGGACGTCACGCGCATCTCGACCTTCATGCTGGCGAACGAGGGATCGAACCGGAGCTACCGCAACATTGGCGTGAGCGACGGCCACCATTCGCTCTCACACCATCAGGGCGACCGGGCGAAGCTGGCGAAGATCCGCGATATCAACCGTTTTCACATCCAGCAATTCAGCTACCTCCTCGACCGCCTGAAGGCGATCCCCGAGGGCGACGGGACCCTGCTCGATAACTCGATGATCGTTTACGGCGGCGGCCTCGGCGACGGCGACCGCCATGAGCACGAAAATCTTCCCATCCTGATGGCTGGGCGCGGCGGCGGCACGATCACGTCTGGCCGACACCTGCGTTACGGCTCCGAAACGCCGATGTGCAATCTGCTAGTTTCGATGCTGGAACGCGTCGGCGCGCCGGTAGCGAGCTTTGGCGACAGCACGGGCGCGCTGCGCGGGTTGGATGCGTAGAGTCGCTGCCGGTCTCGCGAGCCTCTGGATTTTCGCGTCGGCGGTATCCGCGCAGGACGTGGCCGAGTGGTCGCGCCGGCTTTCTTCGGGTGATGTCGCGGCGCGGCGCGAAGCCGCCTACCAACTGAGCCGGATGGGCACGGACGCAAAGCCCGCGCTGCCGAGTCTCATCAAAGCGCTCGACGATTCTGACAAGCAGGTCTGGTCCTTCGCCATCACCGCGATCGCCAATCTCGGGCCGGACGCGCAGGACGCCGTCCCCACGCTGCTCGCCGGTCTCGACAGCCGCAAGGCGCGGGGCTTTCGCGATCGGGACAAGCGCCAGTCGCTCACCCGCTCCGCATTCGCTCTCACGAAGATCGGACCCGCCGCCATCCCCGCGCTCATCGACGCGACGAAGGGCGACGATACGATGCTTCGCATCGGCGCAGTCCGGGCGCTCGGGGCGATGGAAGCGGCGGCAACGGAAGCCATTCCTGCCATCATTCCGAACCTCACGCATAACGATCCCGAAGCACGCCGCGAGGCGGCTGCCGCACTCGGATTGATCGGCCCACCCGCCGTCGCCCCGCTCACGGCCTTGCTCGAATCCTCCGACGCCGCGCAACGCGCCAACGTCGCCCTGGCCCTCGGCGAGATCGGCCAGCCTGCGAAGTCCGCTGGTCCACCCTTGCTCGCCGCGCTCGACAAGGAAACCGACGCGAACACGCGCATCGCGTTTCTCAGCGTCCTCCCAAAGCTCGGGATCGCGCCGGAACGCTCGGTGCCGCTGCTCATCGAAGGCATCAAGTCCGACGACGAAGCGCTGCGGCATACCGCGATCAACGCCCTCGTGCCCATGCGCGCAGGCCGCGCCATTGCGCTCCCAAAGCTCGTCGCATTGCTCAAGGACGAAAACCCGATTGTGCGCCAACGCGCCGCGCGCGCGCTCGGACGCTTCGGCGCCGACGCCGCCGATGCCGTCGCGCCGCTCATCGATGCGGCGCGGACTTCGCCTGCCGATCCCGCGTTCGCCGATGCGCTCGCACAAATTGGCCCGGCCGCATTGCCTTCCTTGCTCGCGTCGTTGCGGGACAGTTCGCCGGAGGAAAGCGAGCGCCTCGTGGGGTTGCTGCGCGGATTCGGTCCGCCAGCCGTCGGCGCTCTCGTCGAGGCCCTAAAGCATCCCAGCGCCCACGTCCGCGCCTCGGCTGCAAGAGCCCTCGGCGGCATGGGCCGCGACGCACGCCCCGCGATCGATCCGCTTTTTGCCCGTGCCTCGGACCCCGATCCTCTCTCCCGCGCAGCCGCGCTCCGTGCGCTTGTGGCGCTCCAGGCGGAGCGGCGTCAACTGACTCCATTGCTCGAAATCGCCGCCAAAGACGCGACGCCCGAAGTGCGGCGCGCCGGCGTTGCCGGATTGGCAGCGCAGGGCGCCACGAGTTCGCTCGGAACGGATGGTTTGATCGACCTGCTCGGCGACGAAGATCCCGCGGGCCGTCTCGCGGCAGTGGACGCACTTGGCGCACTCGGCCCGAAAGGAGCGCCCGCCGTTCCAGCTTTGATCGAGCGAATGAACGAACCCGCGCTCCAAGTCGGGATCGCGACGGCGCTCGGGAAAATCGGACCGGCGGCCCTGCCTGCCGTGCCGCGTTTGATCGAAAACGGAAAACGCGGCGGACTCGAACTTCGCACCGCAACGCTGATCGCGCTCGGTTCCTTCGGCCATGATGCCGTGGCCGCCCTGCCGCTGATTTACGACGCGTTCCGCGATAGCGAAGCCGACGTGCGCGGCGCGGCAGCCCAGGCATTGGCAGCCGTCGAGACCGACGAGGCGAAGATCCTCGCGGCATTGCTCCCGGGCGTGAAGGACGAGAATGGCCGGGTGCGCCGACCGACCGCGCATGCACTCGCAAAATTCGGAGCACACGCGCGCGAAGCCGCCCCTGCGATCGTCGCGATGCTGGAACGCGAAACGGATCGCCCGATCGCATTGGAATCGCTCCGCGCGATCGGCGTACGCTCGACCCCGGACCTGCTCCGCGCCCTAGGTGTGAAAGATCCCGCCGTCCGCATCTTTGCATGCGGCCAATTGGAGGCGATGGGCGCGGAGGCGCACGATGCGATTCCGAAGTTGAAGGAGTTGCTCAACGGCCAGCCGGCTCCCGTCCAGGAAGCGGCGAAAGCGGCCCTGTCCAAGATCGACCCGCAGCCTTAACTCGAACCGAGGCGCAGCCATGCAGCCGCGTGCAGGATCGCGTAAATGAAGACCAGCACGACGCCCAGACGGGCCTCGCCGATCAAGGCCGATCGGTCAAATCGAACCGGCGAGGCATCCGGCCAAGGCGTGATTCGAGGAACGATGCGTGGCACATTTTCGCAATAGCGTGCGTAGTCCTCGGGGAACGCGTTTCGCAAAAACTTTTCTTCGGCCGGGACGATCGCGGAGTAGAGGAAGACGAAGACGCCCACGTAGAACGCGAGCATCCACGGATCGCCAATCAGCCCAACCATGCCGAGGCCGAGCACGATGCTCGCGAGGTAGATCGGATTCCGCACATAGGCGAACGGGCCCCCCGTGATGAGCCGCGGCGCCTCGATGGTCGCATTGCGAGTGTGCGCGCCGGCACACCCGCCGGCCCAGGCGCGCAAGGCGAGCCCGATCAGCACCAGAGCGAGGGAAGCCCCAATCCCGACGGCTTTCCACGCGCCGAAAAGGTTCCGTGGCCGCACGAAACACGCAGCGAACAGTACCACCGCGAGACCGACGTGGAGTCGGTGCGAAAAGATCAGTCTGCTGATGCGGGAGGAATGGTCGCGTTGGGACATTGGCTTCAGCGTACCGCGTGCGGACGCTCCAGCGAAGCCCGTATTGAACCGTCATGTGCGAGTCTCCTGAATGTTACACGAGCGCCGTTGAGATTCGCGCCGCCGGGAACGAGTATCGGCGCGTTCTTGGTGGTTCGGGGGATCTACCTGGGACAACATCGAGCCCGCTTTGGCTAATGCCGAGGCGGGCTTCCTTTTTGCAGAAACACGCTTCAGACGCGTAATCGTCACACTCCACGCGTTGACGTGATCGGTCAGAGTGCAAGCCTTCGGGGAAATCCCGAAGCTCATGAAGACTGTCCCGCCGAAGAAAGACGCGCAAAAGACCGAGGATCTGCCGATCAGGCCCTTGCTGGACGAGCTCGCTTTGGTTCGGAAGTTGTTTCACACCCTCGCGGCGCGCTACACCGCGCAGATCGAAGGTGAACTCGCAGCGATTCGCGACGTCATCGCAACGACGGCTGCGCGGAAAACAATTCCCCGGAAGCGGGCTCGAGAGATGAGCGACATCCTGCACTTGCTCCGCGGAGTGGCCATCAAGCCGGAGAAAGGGCGCCGGCGCGACTTCAAGCGAATCGAAGCGCTCGTCGAAGAGATGCGACGCATCGTCGCCGACTGGGACTGACGGCTTCAGCCGCGGGCATTTTGCCAGAGCAATCGCGCCGCGAGCACGAGGACGACAGCGAGAAACACGGGGCGGACGAACCGCGAGCCGCGAGCGATCACGAGTCCCGAACCTAGCCGGGCGCCCACCAACTGGCCGGCGATCATCGCCGCGGCCACATCGTAACGGACACTGCCTTTGGGCATGAAAATCACGAGTGATCCGAGGTTGCTCGCGAGGTTCATCGCCTTTGTGTGACCCGTCGCCGCGGCGAGATCGAGGCCGAGCAGGCCGACGCAGGCGACCATCCAGAACGAACCCGCACCCGGGCCGAAGAAGCCGTCGTAAGCGCCGAGGATCACACCAAAGACGAGTCCGAACATCCGCGCGCTCATCCGCGCCGACCGCCGTTCAGCGCCGAGTTCTGGCTTCGACCACATCCAGAGCGCGATGATCGCGAGCAGGGCGGGGATCGACTGTTGCAGGAACTGCGGATCAAGCATCGTCACCGCAAAGGCCCCGAGCGCGGCAAAGACGAAGGTGATCGCGAGACCGCGCGCCAACTCCCTCCACGAAAGCATTCCTGCGCGCCCGTAGCGCCAGGCGGCGAGTGCCGTGCCGCAGGAAGATTGCAGCTTGTTTGTGCCGAGCGTCGTCTGTGGAGGAAGGCCCGCCCACAGGAGCACCGGCACCGTGATGAGCCCACCACCGCCCGCGATCGCATCGACAAACCCCGCCGCCAGTCCCGCCACAAACAGCGTGGCATACAGCGCAGGCGCGGGGATAGTTGAGAATTGAGGGCTGGCGGGATCGTCCACAGAATGCGGCAGATTCAGCCTCGCCTTCTCGCAACTCTCAACTCCCGACTTTTCTACAATGCGCCGCTTGCTGCCCCGTCTCATTCCCATCGCCATCGCCGCGGTCGTGATCTGGTTTCAGTTTCTGTCTGCCGAAACATTCACCAATGAGGCGGGGCGGACGGTTCACCTCGCACTCTCCAGCGCGCAGGAGGAATCGCTCGGCATCGACAGCTACCGCCAGATCCTCTCCGAGAGCCGGGCCGTCGGCAGCGGCCCGCAATTCGCGATGGTCCACGACGTCGCGGCCAAACTCGCGCAGGCCACCGGCAAGGATTTTCATTGGGAAGTTTCCCTCGTGCAAAGTCCGCAGGTGAACGCCTTCTGCCTGCCGGGCGGAAAGATCGTCGTCTACACCGGCATCCTGCCAATCGCCGAAACACCCGCCGGTCTCGCGACCGTCATGGGCCACGAAATGGCCCACGCGACGCTTCGCCATGGCTCCGAGCGGCTCCTCAATCAAAAGGCGACGCAAACATTCATGACGGGCGTCTCAGTCTCGGTCGGCGACATGAACTACGAGCAGCGCCGCGCGGTGATGGGCGCTATCGGTGCCGGCACGCAGGTGGGTTTTCTCCTCCCATTCAGCCGCGATCATGAGAGCGAAGCAGATCAAATCGGCCTGATGACGATGGCTCGCGCCGGTTACGATCCTCGCGAAGCCGTCGCCTTCTGGCAACGAATGAGCGGTTCCGGCGGCAAGCAGCCGCCGGAGTTCATCTCCACCCATCCGAGCCACGGCACCCGCATTGAAAGGATCAAGGAATTGATGCCCAAAGCACTCGCGCTTTATCAGCGCGCAATCGATCAATAGCTCGCCCTAGCCGCCTGAAAATGGCCGCAGCATCAGCGTCCACGCCCATTCGGAGAAGTTCTCGGTATGCGTCAGCAGATCCTGGCAAAATCCGCCGACCGTGACCTCCGGTGCAGAGATGACGAGCAGCATTGTAAGCACCAACAGGTTCATGAGGTAGATGATCACCATGGAAAAAAAAGAGCCATGATACGTCAGATCGCTCTGTCCCTTTGGGATCATCCAGAGCGTGAAACTCATGTGGAAGGCCCACGTCAGCCCCAGCAGGCCGAACAGCACCGCCGTGTAATCGCCGACATCGTAAAAGACGCTCACCACCCCGTACAGCACGATCACCGCCATGCTGTAGATCGGGTAAAAATAAGGCGCCAGCGCGATCCAGAAGTTGTGCGTGTCCGTAAGGATGTAACCGCCGTCGCGCCGCACGCGGAACTTGCTGACCCGCCCGCCCATCGCCCACACCCAGATCGCGTGCGTGAGTTCGTGACCGAAGACGTACACCCGCAGCGGCCGCGGTTCTCCGAACACCCAAATGCTCCCGGCAAACGCCAGTATCCACAGCACCGCACCCAGCCCAAAAAACCAAAACTCCTCGGTCGCCCACAAAGAGTGCTTCATCGCTGCCTCATGAAAGCTCATGACGACGGTCACACTCAACAACCCCGCAATCGGCAGCAGGAAAATCCCAATCGCTGTATTCAACCACCAAGTCGGAATCGCCAGCGGCTCCGGCGGGAGCGTATCCGCCGACGTCATCAAAAGCCGACGCGGCGTACGCTGATTTTTCGATTTTGATTTGCGATGGGTTCCCACGCGAAAGAGCCGACGTTCTAAACGAAATTGCCCAATCGCAAACCCAAATCCACTCTACCCCGTATGAACATCGGCATCACCGGCGCATCCGGATTCATCGCGACTCGTGTCATCGACATCGCGCTCCGCCGTGGACACGACATCATCGCCTTCACCCGCACTCCAAAACATGCGATTCCCGGCTGCGAAATGCGGGGCTTTGCCGTCGACACCCCGCCCGACCTTCGCGGCTGCGATGCCGTCGTTCACCTCGCCGGCGAATCCGTCGTCGGCCTGTGGACCGCGTCCAAAAGGCAACGCATTCAGGACACCCGCGTGCTCGGTACCCGCAGCGTCGTCGCGGCCATCGCCGCGTTGTCCACACCGCCCGAGGTCTTCGTCTGCGGCTCCGCCATCGGCTTCTACGGGCCTGCCGGCGACACCGAAATCACCGAGGCCGCGGCGGCGGGCTCAGGTTTTTTGGCGGACACCGTCCGCGCATGGGAAGACGAAGCGCGCACCGCCACACGGACCCGGACCGTCCTTCTTCGCACCGGCCTTGTGCTCGGAAAGAATGGCGGACCACTCCGCGCGATGAAGCCCATCTTCCACGCCGGGCTCGGCGCGCAGTTCGGCGACGGACGACAGTGGATGTCCTGGATTCATCTCGAAGATGAAGCCCAGCTCATCCTCTTCGCCATCGAAAACCTCGACGTCCACGGCCCTCTCAACGCCACCGCCCCGTGGCCCTCGCGCAACTCCGACTTCACCCGCGAACTAGCCAACGCGCTCCATCGCCCGGCCTTCCTTCGCATCCCAGCCACAGCCGTCCGCCTGCTCGGCGACTTCTCCCATGAACTCCTCGACAGCAAACGCATCGTCCCCTCCGTCGCCCTCGATCACGGATTCGGATTTCAATTCCCGGAACTGGCCCCCGCCCTCAAACACATCTTCGGCTGACGGCGAGGCCGGTCAGTCTGGACCCTGCCCCAGCAACGCGCGCATGGCTGCGAAACGATCCCTGGCGGAATCCGTTTTCACCGGTGCGTTCAACACCTCGGTAGCTCCGCAGCGCGTGATCCACTCCGGCGGCAGTTCCTTGATGAAGGAACTCGGAGTGCACGGCGCGGGGCTGCCCCACTTGATGCGGTGCCCGCACCACGTGAGCGCGAGCGATTCGCGGGCGCGGGTGATGCCGACGTAAAGCAGTCTGCGTTCTTCATCGACGGTCCCCTCCATCTTGGAGCGGTCATGCGGAAGGACGCCTTCTTCGAGACCGATCAAATAGACGTGCGGAAACTCGAGGCCCTTGGCGGCGTGCAGCGTGATGAGCGTGACGCCCGGGCCCTTGAGATCATCTTCCTCATCCTCGCGTTCCTGTCGGAGACTCATTTCGTCGAGAAATCCGCGCAGTCCTTCGACGGAGCGCGACTGGTATTCCTCGAAGGATTTGATCATCTCGTTGACGTTGTTCTCGCGTCCCAAACCCTCCTCCGGTGTCTTGCACGTGCGACGGAGGTCGTCGAGATAACCGATCTCCTTGATGAGTTCGCGCAAGATCGCCGCGTGGTCGCTCAGCGGCGTGTTCAGGCGCGTCTCGTAGGAGTCCATGAGCGCGACAAATGTCTCGACGCTCGCGAGCGTGCGTTTGGCGAGTTCGGCATGAAAAGACTGATGTTTCAACGCCTCGAAGACGCTGCAGCGGTGCTGTGCGCTCCATTCCGTGGCGCGCTCGACCGTCGCTGAACTCAGTCCGCGCGCCGGCACGTTGATGATCCGCAGCAGCGAAACATCGTCGTCGTTGTTCACGAGACACTGCGCGTAGGCCAGCAGCTCCTTGATTTCCCGCCGGTCGAAGAAGCTTTTCCCGCCGATCACGCGATAGGGAATCTTCAGTGCGCGCAGGTTTTGCTCGATGAGGCGCGACTGCGCGTTCATGCGGAAAAGGATCGCGAAGTCGTCGTGCTTGAGGGCCTCGCATATCACGCGGTTTTCGATCTCTTTCGCGATGAACTCGGCCTCCTGCCGATCGTCGGTCATCTGGACGACGCGCACCTTCGTGCCATCGCCGGCGGCGCTCCAGAGCTGCTTCGGGCGGCGGCGCGGGTTGTTTTTGATGAGCCCGTTGGCGGTGTTGAGGATCGCGTTGGTCGAGCGGTAGTTTTGCTCGAGTTTGACCACGACCGGGTTGGGGAAATGCGCCTCGAATTCGAGGATGTTCGACACTTCGGCACCGCGCCAGCCGTAGATGGATTGATCATCGTCGCCGACCACCGCGACATTCTGCCGGGCGTCGGCGAGGCTGGTGATGAGTTCGAGTTGCAGGCGGTTCGTGTCCTGAAACTCGTCGATCATCAGATACCGAAACCGCCTCTGCCAGCGCTCGCGGACCTCGGCGTGTTCCGTGAGGACTTGCACGGTGAGGCCGAGCAGGTCGTCGAAATCGACGGCGTTGAGCGTTTTCAACTCGGCCTGGTAACGCGCGAAGACCGCCCCGGCGAGCGTCTGCTCCTGGCCCGGCGACACCTCTCGCCAGCCATTGTTCTTGGCCTTGGAGATGAGATTCTTCGCGACTTGAGGGTCGAGTTTTTCGTCCTTGGCCGCCGTGCGGGTGATGATCTTTTTGATCATGCCGATCTGGTCGCCGTCGTCGTAGATGGAGAAATTCTTTTTGTACCCGAGCTTGTCGATGTCCTGCCGGAGGATGCGCACGCAGAGCGCGTGAAAGGTGGACGCGGTCACTTTCTTGGCGACGGACGGCTCGATCATCTTGGCCAGCCGCTCGCGCATTTCGTTGGCGGCCTTGTTTGTGAAAGTGACGGCCAGGATGTGCAGCGGGTCCACACCCTGCGCAATGAGGAAGGCCACCCGCATGGTGATCACGCGCGTCTTTCCCGTGCCCGCACCCGCAAGGATGAGGAGCGGCCCTTCCGTCGTGCGGACGGCGAGTTCCTGCTCTGGGTTAAGATCGAAAAGGCGAAAGCCGGACATGGGAAAAGCGGGCACAGGATGCGCCGCATGAACGGGCGCGCAAGGGCGCGGGAGGAAAAGTTTCTACGGCGGAGATTCCGCTTGCGTCATCAGGCCTCCGGAGAGGCCAATTTTGCGAGGACGGCCGGATAAAGCGCATGCTCGGCTACCTGAATCCGAGCGTGGAGCGTCTCAGCCGTATCGACGGGCAGCACGGGCACAGCGCTCTGCGCGATGATCGGGCCCGTGTCCATGCCGGCATCGACGTAATGCACCGTGCAGCCGGATTCGGTCGCGCCGGCCACGATCGCTTGCCGCCATGCGGCGAGACCGGGGAAGGCAGGAAGGAGGGAAGGATGAATATTGATGATGCGCCGGGGAAACGCGTCGAGCAGCGGCGATTTGATCATTCTCATCCAACCGGCAAGCACCACCCACTCGACTCCCGCTTCGCGCAGCAGGGCGACGACACGCTGCTCGGCGGCGGGATCGAGTTTGGTTTTGAACGCGCCCGGCGGGACGAATTCGGCCCGACACCCGCGTTCCCGTGCCAGGTCGAGGATACCCGCGTTTTCGACGTCGCTGATGACGATTCGGACCTCGGCAGCGAGTTCGCCGCCCGAGATGGCGTCAGCGATCGCACGGAAGTTGGAGCCTTTTCCCGAGCCGAGGACGCCGAGCTTTAGCTTTTCCATTTTGCGATGGTTGCGGTGGTGGATTTCCCGGGGACGAGCGGAAGAATTTGGATCTCCGCGCCGACTTCATCGAGCGCGGCGCGTTCTCCGGGATCGAGTGAGTCGATCGTGTAATCACCCCCCTTCGCGTAGATGTGAGGGCGAACCGCACGCACGAGATCGGTGACCCGCTCGGTGTGAAAGAGGACGAGGTGATCGACGCAGGCGAGGCCGGCCAGGACTTCGGAACGATCGAGTTCGTCATTGATGGGGCGCGTGGGACCTTTCAGCGCACGAACGCTGGAGTCGCCATTGACCGCCACCAGCAGCGCATCGCCAAGGGCCCGCGCTGCCTGAAGGTAACGAACATGGCCGACGTGCAGCAGGTCGAAGCAACCATTGGTAAAGACCAGACGCCGCCCATCGGCGTGCAACTGGGCGCGCACGGCTGCGACTTCGGCGATGGTCTTCAGTTTTCGAATACTCATGACTCGCACGATTCCTTTGCGGCTTTGGGAGTTTGGGCGAGTCCAAAGTTTGTTTGGCATTCGCATCGGTCCCGATACTTTTCCGCCACCATGAACGATCCCCGCTTCGCCAAGCTCGCCAAATTGCTCACGTACTTTTCGGTTTCACTCAAGAAAGGTGAAAAGGTGCTCATCGACGCGTTCGAGATCCCGGACGAGATGACGGTCGAGTTGATCCGCGCTGTGCGGGCACTCGGAGCGGCGCCGCTTGTGCAGGTGCATCACGCGCGCGTCACCCGGGAGATGGCGCTCGGCGCTCAGGAAGAGGCGCTCGACGTCCACTCGGCGGTGCAGCTAGCGCAGATGAAAAAGGTGCATGCTTACATCGCATTTCGTGGCGGACACAACATCACCGAGATGTCGGACGTGCCGTCGGACCGAATGAAGCTCGTGTCGAAAAAGATGAAGGCGGTGCTGGATTGGCGGGTGAAGAAGACGAAGTGGTGCGTGCTACGCTGGCCGACACCCTCGATGGCGCAAAGCGCCGGCATGAGCACCGAGGCGTTCGAGGATTTTTATTTTAACGTCTGCACGCTCGACTACTCGAAGATGGTGCCGGGCATGAAGGCGTTGGCCGAAGCGATGATGGCGACGGACAAGGTGGAGATCAAAGGACCGGGGACGGACCTGCGCTTTTCGATCAAAGGCATTCCGGCAATCCCGTGCGGCGGGACGCACAATATTCCCGACGGCGAGGTGTTCACCGCACCGGTGAAGAATTCGATTCAAGGCGTCGTGCAATACAATGCACCGACGATTTACCAAGGCGTGGCGTTCGACAATGTGCGCCTCGAATTCAAGGACGGGAAAATCGTGAATGCGACGGCGAACAACACCAAGGCTCTGAACGACATCCTCGACAGCGACCCCGGCGCGCGGTTCATCGGCGAGTTCGCGATCGGCTTCAATCCGTATGTGCTCCATCCAATGCGCGATATTTTGTTCGACGAAAAAATCAACGGCTCGTTCCACTTCACGCCGGGGCAATGCTACGAACAAACCGAGAATGGGAACCGGTCGCAGGTCCATTGGGACCTCGTGAATATTCAACGCGAGGACTACGGGGGCGGGACGATCTACTTCGATGGAAAACTGATTCGGGAAAACGGGCGCTTCGTTCCAAAAGCTCTCCAAGCCTTGAATCCCGAGCGGTTGAAGTAACGGCCTTGACGTTTCCGCCGCGACGCGCGGACATGGCGCCATGCCTCACCTCCCAAGCCGCCTCGCGACGTTCGTTCTTTTCGCCACAACGGTCGCTGGGCTGGCCGGAGAGCCAATCCGCCCTTTGGGGGCGGACGGTGCGCCATTGAACCTGAACTTTGAAACCGGGACGCTGAAAGATTGGACGGCCACCGGCGACGCGTGGACCAAACAACCCGTCAAAGGGGACGCTGTCGCCGCGCGTCGCGGGGACATGAAGAGCGGACACGAAGGCCAGTATTGGATCGGCGGTTACGAAGCCGGGGCGACCGACGACGCGACGGGGCGACTGACATCCACGGCCTTTAAGGTGAAGCAACCGTGGGCGAGTTTCCTGATGGCCGGCGGTGATATGGCCGGGACGCGGGTCGAGGTGGTGCTCAAGGATGGAGACGGGGAGAAGGTGATCCACACAGCGCGGGGCACACAGGTCGAAAACCTTGTGCGCTCGGTGGTCGATCTCCGCGCGGTTCAGGGGAAAGAGATTTTCGTTCGCATCGTCGACGAGCAGAAGGGCGGTTGGGGCCATGTAAATTTCGACGACTTCGTCTTTCACGATAGTGAGCCGAACTTTCCGAAAACGCTGACGACCGCGCCCGCGGCGGATTCCGTCAAGTTCGCGGGCCTGTCGCCGGCGGAAGCGGTGAAAGCGGCGGATGTGCCGGAGGGCTTTGAGTTGAAGCTCTTCGCCGCCGAACCCGATGTCGTGAATCCGATCGCCTTCTGCCTCGACGACCGAGGGCGCGTCTGGGTCGCCGAAGGCCGCACTTATCCGATCCGCGCGAAGGACGGTGAAGGCCAGGATCGCATCCTCGTCTTTGAAGACACCGACGGCGACGGCAAGGCGGACAAGCGCACCGTCTTCATGGAGAAGCTGAATCTGGTGAGCGGGCTGGAGATCGGCTTTGGCGGACTGTGGGTCGGAGCGGCGCCCAATCTGATGTTCATCCCGATCGCCGACGGCGACACGCCGAAGCCCGCCGGCGAGCCGCGTATCCTACTCGATGGCTGGGGCTACCAGGACACGCACGAAACGCTGAATACCTTTCGCTGGGGGCCGGATGGCTGGCTGTACGGTTGCCACGGGGTCTTCACGAATTCGTCGGTCGGCAAGCCCGGCACACCGGAGAATCAGCGGCAGAAAATCAACGCCGGCTTCTGGCGTTATCAGCCGGTGCGAAATGAGTTTGAGGTATTCGGTGAAGGAACGAGCAATTCGTGGGGAATCGATTTCGACGCGAACGGCCAGCTCTTTGCGGAGGCGTGCGTGATTCCTCACCTCTTCCACATCGCGCTCGGTGGGCGCTACCAGCGCCAGGCGGGACAGCACTTCAACCCCAACACCTACGACGACATCAAGACGATCGCGGACCACCGTCATTACGTCGGTGGAAATCCCCACGGCGGCAACGGCAAGAGCGACAGCACGGGCGGTGGACACGCACACGCCGGTTTGATGATCTACCAAGGTGACGCGTGGCCGAAGGAACTCGGGAACACAATCTTGATGGGGAACATCCATGGACAGCGGATCAACATGGACGTGCCCGTGCGGAAAGGCAGCGGTTTCATCGGCACCCACGGGGCGGATTTTATCAATTTCAACGACCGCGCGAGCCAGGTGGTGGACATCCGGCAGGGGCCGGGAGGGAGCGCGTTTTTCATGGATTGGTACGATCTCAATCAATGCCACCGCCCGCAACGCGAGGCTCACGATTACACGACGGGCCGGATCTATAAACTGGTGCCGAAAGCGTCGGCGGCGGCACCCGTCGTTCTGGCGGCGCGATCCGATGCCGAGCTTTCGAGCCTCGCGGTGGACCGCGACGAATGGGTGGCTCGTCATGCACGCCGGCTGTTGCAGGAACACGCCGCAAAGGGCGCCGTCAAACTCGCGGCGCTCAAGGTGGACGGAGAGACGAGTGCGGAGCGGGTCCTTTGGACACAACATCTCACCGGGAACCTTTCCGAAGCAGCGGTGCTGGCCGCGCTGATTTCGCCGTTTGAGTACGTCCGCGCGTGGGCAGTTCAGCTTGCGACGGAGGACCGTGAAGCGAGTGCGCCGGTGCGGGCGGAATTCGCGCGGCTGGCGAAAAGCGATCCATCACCTGTCGTCCGACTGTATTTGGCGAGTGCCGCGCAACGGCTCCCGCTCGATCAACGCCGCGTGGTCGTCGAGCCGCTCCTCGCTCACGCGGAAGACGCGGGTGATCCGAATCTTCCCCTGATGTACTGGTATGCGGTCGAGCCGATCGTCGGCGGAGATCCGGCCGTAGGAGCCGAGTTGCTGGGCGTCGCGAAAATCCCGATTCTTCAAGAATACATCGCCCGACGCATGGCGACCGCCGGCACGAAGCGCTAATTCGGACGCAACGAGTCCGTGATCCAGCGAAGATACGCTGGCGCGCCTGCCGCAACGTTCAGAGCGATGCATTCGGGTGTCTTGTAAGGATGCAACGCGAGAAGGCGAGCCTCCAACTCAGCGTAGCGACCCGTTTCTGTCTTGAGCACGGCGAAAACCTCGCCAGACGTCTGCACTGCGCCTTCCCATCGATAGATGCTTTCGACGTTCGGTATCAGGTTCCCGCATGCCGCGAGTTTCTCTTCGACGAGCGCGCTGACAATCCGCCGTGCGACTTCCACCTCCGGGAAGGTCGCGAAAACCACGAGCGCGTCGCTTTTCACGCCGCGAGAACCGAAGCGTGCCGCGCGATCCAACCTCCGCCGAGGACTTCATCGCCTCGGTAACAAACCGCCGCCTGCCCGGGTGTGACGGCCCGTTGCGGCGTCTTCAAGCGAATGCGGGCTTCTCCGTTTGAACCCGGAAAGACCGTCGCCTCCGCGCCAGGGTGCCCGTAACGAATCTTGACGGTGACGTCGAACGCTTCCATCGCCGGCACATGCCAGAGCGCATGGTCGATTTCGAACTCTTCCGTCACCAAATCCTCCGCGTCTCCGACGATCACTCGACTCGTCGCAGGATCGATGTCGATGACGTAACGCGGTTGCGCGCTGCCGCCGGGAAGTCCCTTTCGCTGACCAATGGTAAACATCTCAATCCCTTCGTGTTCGCCGACACGTCGCCCCGATTTGTCGTAAATCCCACCGGGATGAAACTCAGATTCGCCGAGATGGGATTTCAAGAAGGCTTTGTAATCGTTGCCTGGCACAAAACAGATTTCCTGGCTATCCACTTTGTCCGCGGTCTTCAGGCCGAGTTCGCGAGCGATCGCGCGGATTTCGGTCTTCTCCATCGCCCCGAGAGGGCAAATGGCTCGCTGCAACTGCGCCTGCCGCAGGCTAAATAGAAAATATGACTGATCCTTGCGAGGGTCGCGCCCCTTTCGCAAGACGGCGCGATCAGCGTGATGTTCGATGATCGCGTAGTGGCCGGTCGCGATGTAATCCGCTCCGATTGCCTTCGCCTTTCCCCAAAGGTTTCCAAATTTGACCTTCTCATTGCACATCACGCATGGATTCGGGGTCCGACCGGCTTTGTATTCTGATGTGAAATAGTCGATCACGAGTTTCTCAAACTGATCCGCCTCATCGACGACATAGTGCGGAATGCCGAGCGAGTGAGCCACACCACGGGCATCCGCGATAGCCTGTGGCCCACAGCATTTATCCTCGGCACGCGACAAGCAATCCTGGGGCCACACCTTCATCGTCACGCCCACGACGTCATAGCCCTGCTGTTTCAAGAGATACGCCGCGACGCTCGAGTCCACGCCTCCGCTCATGCCGACGACGACACGACGGCCGGATGCTGCGACTGCGGAAGTTGGTTGAGGAGCGTTCACGATGCGGCGCGGAGTTTCCGCGCGAAATCGCTCGGTCTCAAATGATTTCTTGCACGTGAACGAAGCGCGCGCCGCGCAAGTCTACTTCAGGAACCGCGCGATGTTCTCTTCCTCCCACGTCTTGGCGCGGCGGAACCAGTGGAACCGCCGCTCGCGAGCGTAGAACTTTTCGTGATGCACAATCCGACGGCCAGATGCATCGAACTCATCCCGCACGACCGCATGACACATCTCGTGATAGATGACGTATTCGAGAAACCACGTGGGCACGAAAGCCCGGTCAAGAAGTGGGTGGATGCGGATGATCCGATCGTCCTCCTGAATCGTGCCAAAAACGATTTGGTCGCGGGGACGCTCCCTGCGCTTTTGCCCCCAGACCAGCGCGTAGTCCTTGATCCGGTTACGGAAATACTTTGCGTTCAGCTTGTCGAAGATCGCTCGCAGATTAAAAACCCGACCCTGTTCAGGAAAGGCTAGTTGCCGCTGCATCGGCAGCGTCGGCGTTGAAAGTTTGCGTTTGCGGTTACCCATTGTGGGAATCTTGATCGAATCTCTGCGGAGGTTAATTCGCCTGAAACAGGACCGCCAAGGATTAGCTTTCCCGCGGTAAAGATTTGTCGCTCGTGCCCGGTATCTGCTCTCGTCGCTCCAGTAATTTTACTCGTTCGTAGAGTTTAGGAAGCCGACGAATCAACGCTAACTGCTCCTTGGCCTCTTTGATTGGCAGTGAAGGACTGCCCCAAACCGTTTGTTTGGGAGGGATATCTTTGCTTACTCCCGCCTTCGCGGCGACGACGACCTGGTCGCCAATTTCGATGTGCCCCACTACTCCCACCTGCCCAGCGATAGTGACATAGTTACCCACACGAACGCTCCCGGCAATTCCCGTCAGAGCCACGACGATGCTATGCTTTCCAATCACCACGTTATGCGCGATCTGGACTAAATTGTCGATCTTGGTGCCTTCTCCGATCCACGTGCGCCCGAAACGAGCGCGATCGATTGTCGTATTGGCACCCACTTCGACATCGTCATCGAGCTGCACGATGCCGATCTGGGGAATCTTGACGTGTTTTCCCCCCGAAAATTCGTAACCGAACCCATCGCTACCCAGCACCACGCCACTGTGCAAAATGACGCGGCGACCCAGGAGGCACCGCGCGCCGATAGTCACGCGGGGATGAATAAAACAGCCCTCGCCGACCAGTGCCTCATGTCCCACGTAGCTATGCGCGCCGATCACCGCACCGGCGCCGATCGTGGCGCCATCTTCAATGACCGCAAGTGGTTGGACCGAAGCTCCTTCGGCAATCACCACACCCGCTCCGATGATCGCGCTCGGGTGGATTCCGGGTGCGAAGCGGATTGGAGCGGGCGCGAAGAACTCGAGCAACTGCGCGAACGCGATCGAAGGATTTTCGACACGAATCGCGATCGGGGGGATTTCGTCGGTGAAATCAACCGGCACAAGAGCAGCCGTCGCACGACACACCTTGAGAGCGGGTAGATATTTCGCGTTTCCGAAAAACGTAAAGTGTCCGTCCCCTGCTTCCGCGATCGCAGCGCCGCCGAAGACACTGGTGCTTTCATCGGCCGTAGACGCAAACTGGCCGCCCACTCGGGCGGCCAGTTCTTGAATCGTTAATGTCACGAACGCGGACGAATTACTTCGGCTTCGTTCCGGCCGGTTTCGCCGGAGCCGGGTCGGCCTTCGCAGGCGCCGCTTCGGCCGCTTCCTTGCCTTTGTTTTTGTTCAGCGCGGTCACGACGTCGTTGGTAAATTCGAACGCATCGCGGGAGAAGAGGACGATTGGGACTCCGTTCAGGCTGGGTCCGCTCTTGTCGAGAACGACGTCGTAGTTGTCGGCCTTAACCTTCGCTTCAACGACTTTATTTATCTCATCGACAATGCCGCCGCGCATGCGGACGGACTGTTCCTGAAGCTGCTTCTCGCGCGTCTGCCGGAACTCATTGATCTCGCGCTCCATCGTCTTCAACTCGCCGATCTTTTCATCGCGCGCCTTGGACTTTTGCTCCTTGGCCTCCTTGCCGAGCGCCGGGCTTTCGAGTTCTTCGTTCAGCTTTTTCACCTCGGCGACGCCCTTGTTGTAAACGTCCATCCGGTCGTCGAGTTCCTTTTTCGCACCGTTGCGCGCTTCATTGATCCGGGTTTCCGCATCCTTGGTCTTGTAGTAGCTCTCGAAGACTTTTTTCATGTCGACCGTGCCCACCTTGAAGGCTTGAGCCGAGGCGGTGGCGCCGCCAAAGGCGAGCGAGACGAGGAGCAATGGGATTCCGAAGTAGGATTTCATGTTAGGGTTTTTAGATAAGGGAGTGGGATGAGACTCGCGAACGGGGATTCCGTTCAAAATTGGTAACCGATATTGAAGTTGAATTTTCCGCCTGTGCTGTTGCTGTCGGAACTAACCGGGATGCCGTAATCGATACGCACCGGGCCGATGGGCAGATCGAGACGCACGCCGAAGCCAACGTCCGAATTCACATCACCACCGCCGAAGTCATATGAGTCGACGTTGACAAAACCCACATCATAGAAAACGGCGCCACGGACTTTTTCGACCACCGGGAAGGTGTATTCGACCGTCAGACGGGCCAGCGAATTACCGCCGATCGGCTCGCCGTCGGAATCTTTGGGACCGACATCGCGGAAGTTAAAGCCGCGCAGATTGTTCGCACCTCCAAGGTAGAGCCGATCGAAGATCGGGACCCGGTCGCCGCCGGACCAAGTCTGGACTGCGGCCACTTCGCCTTGGATGGTCAAGATCGTATCCCAGGGCAGGTGGAAATATTGCGATGCTTCGAGATCGAAGCCGTAAATGTCGGTGTCGCCACCAAGGAATCCGCCGGCAACATAGCCTTGCAGGTCCACTTTGTGTCCGTGACGTGTGAGGAAGACGGAATCGCGAGTGTCATGAGTGATGCCAACATTCACCTTGCTCTCCAAACGGGCGCCTTGCTCATCTCGAATGGTCTGACTGGCTGACGCGTCGACGCTGTGGATGTCGATGCTTTGCAACGTGTAGCCGAATCGGATATAGGTAAATTCGTCGATCGACTTCCGAGCAGTCAAATCGAACCCGTAACGCCGCTCGTCGTAAACGGAACTGACGAAACTCGCATCGCGATAGAAGAGTTCGCCGCCGACGCTCAGTTTGTAGTCTAGGAAATACGGCTCGGTGAGGGAGATGATGAAATCCTTGCGCCGCGTTCCCCACTGGGCACGCATCCGGAATTTTTGACCGCCGCCGGTGAACGTCGGCCAGTGCATGGCGTCGAAGTTGCCCTGGGTGATTTCCGCAAATCCCAACAGGCTGTCGATCGACGAGAAACCGGCACCGAAATTAAACGAACCGGTCCGTTTTTCCTCGACGAGAATCTTCATGTCCTTGCGCCCCGGGACCAGCGTGTCGCTCGGGAAGGTCTCCACTTTGGAGAAGTAGTTGAGGTTTTGGAGGCGCTGCTTAGACGCGTCTGCACGGACGGTGTTATACAGGTCGCCGGGCGACAGCGCGATTTCGCGGCGCAACACCTTGTCTTTGGTGCGGGTGTTTCCCTGAATGTCGATGTGCTCGACGTAGCTTTGGACACCCTCCTCGACTTTGAACGTCACGTTCATCACCGCCGTACCGCCAGGGTTGACATCGGCGCCTGCTTGAAAGTCGATGTATCCGCGCGTCCCATACAGATCCTGAATGGCCTTGATGTCACCCCGGACCCCCTGCGGCGAATAGACCGTTCCGTCCTTTACTTTCATCACCGCGGCGATTTCGTCCTGCGTAAACACCTGTGCACCGACGTAGGAAACCTTGCCCACATGATACTGGGCACCTTCGTTGATCAGGAACGTAATGGTGACCTTCCCATCGGCGCGATCGACGCGAGGCGCCGCGACCGACACATCGATATACCCTTTGCCTTGATAAAGTTCGCGGATGGCCCGCACGTCCTCATTCAAACCATCCGGGTCGACGCGGGCCGCCTTGCTGAACACATCGTAAAATGCCTTAGGCTTCGATTTCACGACCTTCTTAAGGTCGCTTTCCTTGATCGAGCTATTACCTTCAAAGCCGACCTTTTTGATCACCATTTTTCCGCCTTCTGAAACGCTAAAGACCACGCGCGCCGTGCCCGCCTTTTCGTTGGCTTCCACATTGAACGCCACATCGGCTTCGCCAAATCCCTTCGCCGCGTAGTAATCCGCGATCTTCTGTTTGTCCGCCTCGAGCGCAGACTCGCTGAGCGCGTCGCCCGTCTTGACCGACATCTCTTTCCGAATCCGGCTTTCCTTGAACTTCGTCACGCCCGTCAGCGCCACCTCGGTGATCTGCGCCTTTGGCTGCACGACCACGATCACCTTCACCCCGTCGGTCGTCGGTTCACCGAAGATACGGACGTTGGAGATGTTACCCGTCGCGTAGAGGTTCCGAATATCCTCTTCAACCATCCGCTCGTCGTACGCTTTGCCGACCCGGGTTCGCATATTCGCCAGGATCTTTTCCTTACTCACGGCGTTCGCTCCCGCATATTGCACGTCGATTTCTTTGACGATGGGCGGGGCGGGCGCTTGGGCAAGCGCGCTGGCCGTAAGCGAAACGGCGGCAGCGATGAGGAGGTAGGTATGTCGTAAATTCATGGATGGTGGGCGTCTCAGCTGTGCCCAAAAGCGGTCCCTTGGGCGAAAGCCGCCGTATAAGAGGGGAGCGCCCCTACGCCGTCAAGCGCCCTTTTTGCGACTATTTTCACACGGCTTGCAGCCCTGCGACGAACGCCCGATTGCCCGCGGAGCTATTGCGGCTGGAATTCGTATCGCCCGCTCTGCGGATTAAACACCCTCTCGTCGCCCGTCCCCAGGATGCCGGCTCGGGGCTTTTCGGGTTCGTTTGGATTGACTCGCGGCTTATAGGGCGTCCGCTTTGGCTCACCATCGGGCCACTCGTAGCGCCCCGTCTGCATATTATAAACGCGCGCATCCCGGCCGCTCGCGAAGTAATCCGGCCGATCGGCCTGACTGCATCCGGACACGACCGCCAACATCCCAAGGACAAAGACCCGGCGCATCGCTTAACCCAGCAAATGCTCGATCACGAGCTGATCCAACGCCTGGTAGTTCCGGTCCGCGATCATCTGTTGCGCGGCCGCCTCGTCGTAGCTTCGCGCCTTCTCCACGAGCCGCAGGAAAGTCCGTCGGCTATTATCCAAATGAGCGAGGTAATGCTCCGGTTTCGTCGGGCGAAAAGGATGCACGTCGAAGCACACATATTCCCCGCGGCTCCCGTAACCATGCCGCTCCAGCGCCTGGACCTGATTAAAGGCGCTCCTCAGATTCGTGCTTCCGAACGGCTTGTCCTGGTCGAATTTCAGCCCGTTTTGGTCGTTCAAATGCAACGACCACAGTTTCCCGAAGCGGAGCGCAAACTCGATCTCGTCCGACGGATCAAGGCCCGCCAGGATCGCGTGCGCCGACTCGATCAACGCACCCACCCGCGCCGGATCGCTCGTCAAATGCGCCACCGCGAGCGCGTGCCCGATCGTCGGGATGTATGCGTGGTCCATCGGTTCGTTCGGCTTGGGCTCGATCGCCAGCCGGATCTTCGGATCGTGCGCCAGCATCTGATCAAACGCCGCCACGAGATGATCCACGCTCCGCGACGCCACCTTCGACTCCCGCAAATACGTGCCTTCCCGGGCCAGCCAAAGCACCAGGATGTCCGTGCCCAAAATGTTCGCCAGATCGATCGAACGCAACGACCGCTCGATCGCATACTGCCGCGCCGCCGGGTCATTACTGGTGTAAGCGCCATCGATCGTCTGCGGCGCAAACCACAGCCGCGGCGCCACCATCTCCGCCGCAATCCCCTCCCCATCCAGCCGTCGTTTCAGCTCCTTTGCCTCCTCGCGGATCGCGTGTTCGGACTTCGTGTCGATGTCCGGCACCGCGTCGTCGTCGTGAAACATCATCGCATCGAAACCCAGCGCCTTCAATTGCCCGAGCTTCCAGTCAAACCCCTGTGGCGGGCGCGTCGTCGGACCGTAGGGATCGGCACCCTCGCTCAAATTCCAGGGACCAAAACAAAAACGATAGACGGGGGAAGTAGCCATGAGATTTAGTGCGCCCGCAATACACAACCTCACGCCACCCGCTCAAACCTTATGTTTTCCCACGTCGTTATTTTTTGGACCAAACCCGAAGTCCCCGGCGCCACCGACGCCCTCGTCGCCGGCATGGAGCAATACCTGCGGCCGATTCCCGGCGTCCTCAGTTTCCACGTCGGGCGCATGATCAACAGCCATCGCGACGTCGTCGACCAGTCCTACCAGGCCGCCCTGAATCTCCACTTCACCGACAAACAGACACAGGACGATTACCAGATCCATCCGCTGCACCTTGAGTTCGTCGAGAAGGTCTTTAAGCCCAACTGCGCCCGCGCCGTCATCTACGACTTCGAGTAGCCGCACTCATCGCCGCCCTTGTGGCGCAGGCGCCGTTCGATTATGCACAGTGGATCATATGAAAGATCCCCGTGTCATCCTCTCTATCGTCGCCAGTCTCGTGCTCGGCGTTTTGCTTTTTGCGGAAAAACAGGGCTCCGCAGAACTCCAGCGACAGCTCGCGCTCGTGCAAGCCAGCAACCAGGCGCAACTCGACGAAGCCGCCCGGACTCAGGCCGAACTCAAGGACCTCCAGCGATTGCTCGCCGAACTCCGGCAGGCCCAAAGCGCCGCGCCTTCAACGGAAATCGCCTCAGCCGAGAGCAAGGACGAGGCCGCCGCGGAAGCCGGCAAAGCTGACGACAAAAAGAAGGGCATGGGCGGCTTCGGCAAGATGCTGGAGAAGATGTTCACCGACCCCGAGATGAAGAAGGTGATGAAGTCGCAGCAGTCCATGGCCGTGAAGATGATGTACGGCGACCTCGCGAAGGAACTCGGTCTCGGACCCGAAGAAGCGCGTCAGGTCATGGACCTGCTCGCTGACCGCCAGATGGCGCTCGCGGGCAAAGGCATGAAACTCCTCGGCGGCGAAAAGACCGACGGACAGACGGCTGAAGACGTCGCCGCGGAAACCCAGGCCAGCCAGCAGGAATACGACAAGCAGCTTGAAAATCTCCTCGGTAAGGACGGCTTCGCCAAGTTCGGCGAATACGAGCGCACCATGGGCGACCGGATGCAGATCACCCAATACAAGCAGGCCTTCACGGCCAACGGCGTGCCGCTCGAAGACACCCAATCCCAAGGCCTCCTCAACATCATGAAGGAAGAGCGACTCAAGCAGCCGCCTTCGCCTCTCGAACCCGGCAACAAGGACGTCGGCGCGGCTCTCAAAGCGATGCAGTCCGACGACGCCTTCGACTCGGCCATGGCCAACCAGGAAACGCTCAACCGCCGCGTGCTCGACCGCTCCCGCTCCGTACTCACGCCCGACCAGGTCGTCCAGTTCGAGCAGATCCAGAAGTCGCAGCTCGATATGCAGAAGATGGGGATGAAAATGGGGCGCGAGATGTTGAAGGGGAAATAGCCGCGCCCGCTGCGCCGCAGGGCGGAGTCCGACCACCGAACCATGGCCCTGCCGCTCCGATACAACGTCCGCAACGTCCTCATCCGCTGGCGCGCCACAGTCGCCACCGTGTTCGGCATCGGCCTCGTCGTCGCCGTTTACGTCATGGTCCAGGCGCTCGCCGCCGGCCTCGAACGCGCGGGCGGCAACACCGGCGACCCGCGCAATTGGATGATCGTCCGCCGCGGTTCCCAGGCCGAGTCCGGCAGCCAGATCTCGCGCGAACAGTTCAACACGATCCAGTTCTCCAGCGAAATCGCCCGCGACGCCGCCGGCGCCCCACTCTTCTCCGCAGACACGCTCGTCGTCCTCAATCTCCCGCGCGGCGGCGAACTCGGCGGCGAGGCCAACGTCACCCTCCGCGGCGTCTCGCCAAACGGCTTCCCCCTCCGCCCACAGGTCAGGCTCGTCGCAGGCCGATGGTTCGAGCCGGGAAAGCGTGAGGTCGTCGTCAGCCGCAGGCTCGCCGGGCGTTTTGAGAAAATGAACATCGGCGACGTCGTGAAGATCGGCCTGCGCGCCCTCACCGTCGTCGGCCACTTCGACGGCGGCGAGTCCGCCTTCGACTCCGAGGCCTGGATGAGCGCCGACGAAGTCCGCTCCGTATTCAACCGCGAGTACTACTCGAGCATGCTCGTCCGTCCCGCCGACGCCGCAGCCGCCGCCGCCCTCGCCGCCCGGCTTGAAAACGACAAGCGGCTAGGCGTCCGCGTCTTTAACGAAGTCGCCTACTACAAAGAACAAACCAAGACCGCCGGCCCCATCAAATTCCTCGGCAATTTCCTCGCCACCGCCATGTCCATCGGCGCCATCTTCGCCGCCATGAACACCATGTACGCCAGCGTCGGCGCCCGCACCCGCGAAGTCGGCACCCTGCGCGTCCTCGGCTTTCGCCGCCGCACCGTCCTCCTCAGCTTCCTCGTCGAAGGCGCCTTCCTCGCCTTCATCGGCGGCGTCCTCGGCTGCATCCTCGCCCTGCCCATCCACGGCATGAGCACCGGCACGATCAGCTTCGAGACGTTTAGCGAAAGCGTCTTCAAATTCGCCATCACACCCGCCCTCATCGCCAAAGGCCTCGCGTTCGCCGTCGTCGTCGGCCTTCTCGGCAGCCTTCTCCCGGCCTGGCGCGCGTCGCGGCTGCCGATCATTTCCGCCCTGAAATCCGCATGAAAACCGATCAGCTCCGGCAGATCCACATCGACTCGGCGCAGCGCCACCGGCCCGCCGGCTCCTACCTCCTCATCTACATCGTGGTCGCCGCCATCACGCTCGCCGGCGCCTACTTCGCGTGGCCGCGGAAGAGCGATGAGACTCGCGTCGTCCTCGCACCCGGCTCGAAAACGCAAACCATATCCGCCACCCCCGCACCGGCCTCGACGCAGCCGCTCGCGACAGCCAAGGCAAAAGCCGACGACGTCGTCCTCACCGTCAGCGGCTACATCGTCAACCGCGAACGCATCGAGATCAGCCCGCGCTTCATGGGGCAGGTCAAATGGATCGGTGTAAAGAAGGGCGACCTCGTAAAAAAGGACGACGTCATCGTCCGGCTCGACGACGCCGAACAGCGCGCCCGCCTCCTCGAAATCCAAGGCCAGCTTTCCGGCGCGAAAATCTCCCTCGAACGCGCCAAGCTCGCCTACGAACGAATACTCCGGCTCCGCGCTTCGCAAAATGAAACCGCCGAGCGCGAAGACGAAGCCCGCCTCACCGTCGACGCCGCCGTCGCCGTCGTCCAACAGATCCAAGGCATGCGCGACACCGTCGAGGTGCAACTCGACTGGACCGTGATCCGCGCGCCGATCGACGGCGTGGTCCTGGAAAAACTCGCGGACCCGGGCGAACTCGTCACCCCGCAAAGTTTTGGCGGCACGCGCGGCCCCAGCACCGCCCTAGTCGCGCTCGCAGATCCGCATGACTTGCAGGTCGAAATCGACATCAACGAAAGCGATCTTCCCAAAATCGCCTTTGGTCAGAAGTGCCGCGTCACGCCCGAGGCTTACCCCGACAAGACTTTCGACGGACACGTCGCCGAGATCGCCCCCGAAGCCAACCGCCAGAAAGGCACGCTCCAAATCAAAGTCCAAATCGAAGCGCCAGACCGGCATCTCACCCCCGAGCTCAGCGCAAAGGTGGACTTCCTGCGCACCGCCGCGCCATTGCCGGTGCTTCAATAATCCATCCCATGACCAAGCCCGAAATCATCGCCCGCCTGCTCGATCCGGGCATCATCGCCATCATCCGCGCCGACTCCTCGGATCAGCTCCTCCACGTCGCCGACGCGCTGATCGAAGGCGGCGTCACCGCCATGGAAGTCACCATGACGACGCCCAACGCCCTCCACATCATCACCGAGGTCACCGCGCGGCACGGCGACAAACTCCTGATGGGAGTCGGCAGCGTCATCGACTCCGAGACCTGCCGCGCCGCCATGCTTGCAGGCGCCGAATTTGTCGTCACCCCCGTCTCCCGGCCCGAGGTCATCCGCATGTGCAATCGTTACGGACGCCCCATCGCCAGCGGCGCGTTCACGCCCGGCGAAGCTCTCGCGGCGCATGAACTCGGCGCCGATTTCATCAAGATTTTCCCCGCCGACACACTCGGGCCCGGTTACATCCGCAACATCCTCGCTCCGCTTCCGATGCTCCAAATCATCCCCACCGGCGGCGTCACACCCGAGTCCGCCGGCGCCTTCCTGCGCGCGGGCAGCGTCGCCCTCGGCGTCGGCTCCGCGCTCGTCTCGCGAGATATCCTAGCCAAACGCGCCTGGAGCGAACTCACCGCTCGCGCGGCTCAGTTCGTCAAAGCTGCCCGCGATTTCCGCACTTCCAAATAGCCCCGACAAGGAACGCCCATCACGGAAATCGTGTGCTGATGCGGTAAAAGCGCGTCGTTTGCCCATTCGCCGAAGCATCCGTGTAACCCGTCGTCGTGGAGTTCGCCGTCACGGACGCGAGATCGGACCACGTCCCCGCCCAATCGTCGCGATACTGCACGATGTAAACGCGACCGGCCAGGCTCGGCCACGAAAGCGTGATCGCTCCGCTGCCGGCATCGCGCGAAGTCGCCGGCAGAAGCGGCCGCGAAGCCGCGCTATTCGGGTCACTCCCATAGGCGAGTTCGACGGTATCCGGCACTCCATCCGCATCGGAATCCGTAGCCATGCCGAGATAGCCGGGCGACCCCCCATCTTCCTGGCTCGCACGCCAGTTCGCCCCATTTCCATACAGCGCCGGGTTGGCCGTCATCACCTCCAACGACTTTCCTCCGCCATCCGCCGCGGTGGGCCAGGGAGCCGTGTCGCCGTAGGAGAAATCCAACACCACGTTCCCGGCCGCATCCTTGAGCGTGAGCCGTTCCCCGTCGTTGTTGAGCGAGCCCGTCCCCTGGCCGGCGATCGTGGCATTCGTGCCGTAGAGAGCCTGGAAAGCCGCCGCGTCATTCGTGACGACGCAGTACTGGCCCGGCTGGAGCGTCAGGTCGCCGAAAGTGAATCTCGTCGAGTACGGATCTCCAGCCTCGAAATACGCCCCGAGCAAATTAAGCGGGCCGGCCCCGATATTTTGCAGCTCGACGAACTCGACCCCGGCTGCGCCGGCAGGATTGTACATCAGCTCGGTGATTCGCAGATTGCTCCCGAGATCCGTACTATTGCCGGGATTTGCCAGCAGCAGGTAATCGAAGTCCACGCGCGAGTTGAGCGCCGAACTCGTCGTTGAAAAAATGCCCCCGCTCGTCGCCGTGCTTCCGGCGGGGGGCGAGCGAGTCGCGACGTTCGTCCACACCCCGTTCACCCTCTTTTGGAAATTCAAAGCCGACCCGCTGCGCTGGACGCGAAGCGTGATGTCCCCGCCGTTGTAGGCCACCGACGCCAGCGCTGCATACGAACCCGATCCGGTCGAAAGATACACGACCAACGCCGTGCCCGCCTCGAGACCGAAGGCATACCGAATCGTCGTGCCGCCCTCGAGCGTCTCGAGATACAGCCCGCTGAAAAACGCACCGAACTGAGGGGTCTCCACACCAAGATTTGTCTGAAGAAAAAAGTCTCCTGAAGACGGGACGCTCCGCGTGAGAAGCGGAAAAGTCGGCACTCCGAGATTCAGCGGTTTCGAGGCGCTATCGAGCACTTGGACGGTCAATTTCCCGACGTTTTCGCCGAGCGAATACCACGCGCCCGGCGAGTAATTATCCCGCAACTCCATGTTCTGAATGTTGTAACCCGAAAGAATCTTTCCACCGAAATCATCTCGGTCGCTCGCGTTGAATACCGATAGTGTTCGCGTCAACACCGCCGTCTGCGAAGACGCGTCCGTCGCTTGAACGGTGACGTTGTAGCTCCCTGGCGTGGTAAAGACGAGTTGCCGTGCGGACGGACTCAATACCGCAGTGGAAAAACCGGCCGCCGGCGTGATCGTCCACGAATAGCTCAGAGGCCCCGCGTTTTCTGGATCGTAACTCGCGCCCACATCGAGGCTCACGATCTCGCCGAGAGCCGCATTCAACGATGGCGGATCGCTCGCCAACACGACGACGGGCGGCACGTTGCCCGAGCGGTTGATCGTCCGCGTCAGATCGCCGCCGACCTGCACGCCCGTGTCGTCGTACGCACGAAAAGTCAGCACATTCGCCCCGCCCGCGATCTGAATGCCGGCCAGCTTCCACGGCGAGACATCCGTCGTCGCCGTCGCCGTCCACGAAAAGACCGCCTCGGGATGTCCCACGCACGCGATGGAGAATGCGCTGATCGGCGCGGTGCCGCTGATGTCCACGGTGTTCGTCCCAACCGTCGCGCCGTCCGCCGGCGTCGAAAGCGCAAACGTCGCAGTCATCGACGTAATGCCGATGAAGTTCTGGATGACGGTCACGCGCGACTGCGACGACCCGCTGGTCGCGAGCGTGGACGGCCACGTCGCATACGTCGCCGGGACCACAAACGAACTCGACGAGGTTTCCTCCGCCGCGAGCCAGGCTGCGAGGCGCGGCCCACCTAACGCATACGTCGTGCACATCTGGTTTAGAAAATAGTTCAGGTAACGCCGCACGTAAGGTTTGGAGTAATAGCCGGGTGCCGTCGTCCCGACGTTGGTCAGCGTGCCGACCACCGCGTCGTTGATGTGGCTGGCTTGAAAAGCGTTGTCGCTGTCCCAATGGAGGAAAGTGAACTTCTGGTCGGTCGAACGCTGGTAAAAGTAACCGTTCTTTCCCCGGCCCATCGTGATGTTATCCCAATCCGCCGCGTAGCCGCGCACCGCTGCGTATGCGGTCATCGTCCGGGTATCGGACATGCGCTCGAGTTGCTCGGGCGTGATGCCCGCGTTGGTCTCGAGCTGTTTGCACCACGCGATCATGCCCGCGTAGTCGTATTCAAACTCGCGCGACTTCGGGATGAAGTTGTTGTGATAGGCCGTCGGATTGTCCGCGCCCTGGCTGTCGCCGACCTTGTAGTCCCAAGTCGCGTTTGCATTCGCCAGCAGCGTCGCGCCGTCGTCGCGGATGTGAAACTTGTCGTCCATCTCGAAAAGCTGACCGCTGCTCCCATTGTCCCAAATGCGATTGAGCATGTCCTTGCCAAAGGACTCGCTGCTTTCCCGCACCGCGTACGTCGCGTTATTTTTCGCCACACGGCACACCTCGTTTTCGTTCCCGGGCATCCCGAGCAGGTAAAGCATGTAACGCATCGTTCGGTTGTGGAGCATCGTCGAACCCGCGCCGTCGTTATCCCAATACAGACTCCCCTGCCCTCGGAATTCGTGATCGCCCGGCAGCACCACCGATGCGCGGTCCAGCGTAGCCGTGGTGCCGCGCGTGAAAGGGCTCCCCGTCTTCCGGACCTGGCAGTCGTAGTAAATCTCGCTGTCGTTATGGATGAAGACGCACGGGAAATAGTGATTCGAGAGCTTCGGGAATTTGTAGTTGTAGGTCACCGTGTTTCCCCCCGTGCCGATCGTCACATCGAGCGCGTTCGACCAGTAGATCGGCACGATCACGCGCATCCGGCGCAGGTCCGTCGAAGGCGCCTGTGCAT
>JAYTDO010000213.1:0-2966 GCA_043735935.1 Chthoniobacteraceae bacterium | reverse complement strand
TTGTCCCAGTTCATGCCGTTGGCCACCATGACGAACGGCGCTCCATTCTCCACCAGATGCCGCGCCATCAGCGAATGCTGCGCGAAACTGCCGGGGCCGTAACGCTCGCGATCCTTGGGCGGAAGCTTGTTCACGTCGAAGAGATCTGCGCTGGCAGCCATGCCCTTCATGCGCTCGAAGGCGGCGTTCTGGCTGCGGGCCACGTTGCTCCGGCGGTCGCGCTCGTACTTCGAGGTCAGGAATTTTCTCAGTGTCTCGCGCGCCTCGCGATCATGCAGCGGGATCGATTCCGCCGTCGCATTCGCGAGCGGCGTGTAGTCGCCGCCGAGACGAACGGGCGCGTGCTCCGCTCCGAGCCAACCGGCCCAATTGCCCGCCTTGAAGGTCTCGAACTCGTTCCCGCCCGGAATCGGATCGAGGAAGATGAAATTGGGAATCGGCGAATCCAACTGCCCCATCGCCTGCGACAACGAGCTGCCCAACGTCGGTCGCGTGAAACCGGCGCGCTCGGGATTCCCGCGCTGCAGCAGCGTGATTGCTTGCAGATGTTCCGACTGCGCCGTCTTCATGCTGCGCACGATGTTCAGCTTGTCCGCGATGCCCGCGCAGCGCGGCATGAGTGACGAGAAGTGAACGCCGGGAATGCGCGTCGGAATGCTGCCAAACGGTCCGCCGCTGGGCCGTCCGGGCTTTGGGTCCCACGTCTCAAACTGACTGGGCGCTCCGCAAAGCCAGAGCAGGATGCAATGCTTCTGCGCCTTCTTCGTCTCCGCCGCGAAGATCGGATTGTGAAACAACCCTGTGAAGCTCGACACCGTGGCCAGTGCGCCGCCGGTCAGGCCTTTGAGAAAAAGCCGGCGATGGATCAGGTGCTCATTCGTCGGGCATTGGCCCGGTGTCAGGGGAAGTTTCATTGGGCAAGTTCCAGAGAGCTTTCTTGAATCCCAACGGGATTCCGGCTCGAAGCCCGGGGGTGCGAGGCACGAGCTACCCTGGGTAAACGCAGGTCGGACGTGCCAACCCCAACGGGGTTGCGGCCTTCCGTTCGGGCGATGGACACAACCCCGTTGGGGTTGGCCGAGTCGCGGCCCAGACTCCTGCGGAAGGACAAGGTTAAGTCTAAAGAGCTGTTTTCAAAACCCCGCGAAGGAGGCACACAGCGAACCATCTCACCCCTCACCCCGGCCCTCTCCCCGTTGAGGGGAGAGGGAGTTCGCGATGGACGCGCATCGAGATTGAGCAGCCTGTCGCCGCGTTTGTTTCCTTTCCGGCTTCTCTTCACCCACTTCCAAAACGCCACGGACGCGGCGCAAAATGTCGCCTCGAAGACAATCGCTTGGCGCGCTCCCTCTCCCCTCAACGGGGAGAGGGCCGGGGTGAGGGGTGAGTCCTTGCCCGACGCCGAAGAACGCACTGGTTGTGAAAACGGCTCAGAAGATTCAGGTTTCATGTTCACGGCATGGTCAGGAATTCCGCGCTCGTCATCAGCGCCCATAGAAGATCACGAATCGCTTCGGCCGGCTGGTCACGACGTGCATCGAGAAACGCCTTCGTCTGCTTCGCCTCCACTGAATCCGGCGCGCGCCCATGCACGGCGAGAAACGCCTCGCTGACCCGCGCGCCCGACTTCGGCATGGCGGCCAGCCGCAAGACCGTGCTGTTCGTCGTCGGCTTCAGGACTTCCGCCAGCGCCGGTGAGTAGGAGAGGAACTGCGCCTGCTGAAAGGTCGCATTGTAATCTCGCGGCAAGACATCTGGCATCGCCGCAATCACGCCGCGACGCAGCGTGTTGTCCTCCGCAGGCAACCCGGCGGCGATGCGCCACGAACGCGCGATCTGCTCGGCGGAGAGCGGACGCTCCAGCGCGCCGGCGAACTTCTCCGGTGCCGCGTCCGAGGCGCTTAACCCATACACACGACTCAGCGCAATGCCGCGAACCAGGCGGCGGATGTCCATCTGGCTGGCAGCGAAATCCTGCGCCAGCCAGTCGAGCAACTCCGGGTGACTCGGCACATTGCGCGCGTTGATCTCGTCCGCCGGATGCACAATGCCACGACCGAGCAGCACGGACCACATGCGGTTCACGAAGGCGCACGCGAGCAGTGGATTGTCCTTGGTGGCCGCGTCGGCGAAGGCTTCGCGACGGGAGAACTTCGGCACGCGCACCTTGGCTTTTGGGTCCAGGTATTTGTCATCGCTGTCCTTCTCTTTCTCGTCGTCCGTGGGTCGCACCTCCTCGACCGTGCGACCGGTGAGCAGAGCGACCAAGGCAGGCTGCGACTCCTTCTTCAAGTTGGTGAAGTTGACGAAGCCGCCAATCGCCGACTCCGCCACGGTGGAACCGCCTTCCACGTTCTTGCTGCGATTGAAGGCGGCCACAAGACCCCAGTAGTGTCCCTGCTTGATCTCGCGAGCCAGCGGATGGTCATGGCATTGCGCGCAGTCGATCTTGGTGCCGTAAACCACAGGAGCCACCGCCTCGGCGATGGCCTGATGTTCATTGCGACGCTCGTAGAGAAACCACGACGCGCCCTTGTCTTCCGGCTTGTCCGAGCGGGCAAGCAACACGGCATGCACCGTCTCGTTCCAAGGCCGGTTCGTGCGGAAGGAGTTTTCGAGAAAGGTCCACCAACCATTTTCTTTTCGTCGATCCTCGTGATTCTCGCGCTTGGTCCGTCCCATGAGGAACACGTCCCACAGCTCGCGCATCCGCACGACGTAATCCTCGGACAGAAGCAGCCGATCCACGAGCGCGCTGCGTTTGGTCTTGGAGCGCGAGGAGAGGAAGTCATCCAGTTCGGCTGGCGTGGGAATGCGCCCGGCGAGATCGAGATACACCCGGCGGCACCACGTCCGCTCGTCGGCGGGCATGGCGGGTTTGATTCGGTTCACCTTCCAGCTTTCCGCGAGCATCGAGTCAATGGCCTGCGTTACAGATTCAAACTTCCGCGGAGCCTTGGGACTTT
>JAYTDO010000212.1:0-7241 GCA_043735935.1 Chthoniobacteraceae bacterium | reverse complement strand
GCGAGGGATTTGAACCCTCGATACCCTTTCGAGTATGCCGCTTTAGCAAAGCGGTGCTTTCGACCACTCAGCCACCTCACCAATTTCTTGCGCGGACCTTAGCGCGAGGTTTCGACGCCAGTCAAAGGCTATTCCCGGCAAGATCGCAGATTGTTGGCGTGTCCGGGCTTGCGTAGCGGTGCGATGGATGTTGTGTCGATTTGTTTATGCGCTCTTTGATTCGCTTTTGCTGCACTGCCACGCTGGCCTTGATTGTGGTTTTGCCTGGGAGTGGTTGCGTTCGGTTTCAAACGCTCCATCTGCTGCCTCGACGTCCGCCAAAAGTCGTGAAGGCCGTGCCGACGGAACCGCTCTTGATCGGAACGGTGACGCTCGTGAACGAGATGGATCATTTTGTGTTGATCGACACGGGGACGGGTCCCGTGCCAGCGAAAGGGACCGCGCTGAAGACGTTTCGAGACGGAGTGGTGACGGGGATCGTCAGCGTGGGCGATGTCACGCGGCGACCGTTTGTGATCGCCGATATTTCCAATGGATCGCCGCAGAAGGGCGATCAGGTGTTTCAGTGAGCTAGTTGTCCCGGCTGAAGTCGGCGCCTTCTCCGGCGGACCAATAGACGGAATTGACGAGCCGGGCGCTCGTCTGGCGGAGGCGGCGGGCCGTTTCCGTCATCATCGCGCAGACGATCTTATAACCCGTGGCCGGATTGGCACTCATGAATTCGCGGAGCGCGTCGTAGCCACAGACCGCGAGGCGGACATCCTTCATCGCGTAGATGCTGGCGGTGGCGACGCCCGGGTCGAAGAGATTGATTTCCCCAAAAAATGCGCCGGGGCCCAGACGCCCGAGCAGCAATTCACGCTTCTGCGCGATGCGCCGGACGTGGACGACGCCTTCGCAGACGATGGAGAGTTTGGTGACGACGGTGCCTTCCTCGAGGATTTTTTCGCCGTGTTTTGCGAGGTGGGGGTTGAAAAGTGCGGCGAACGCGTTGAGTTCGTCGTCGTTTAAGTTTTTAAGAATGGCGACGGTGCGGAGGAAGGCGAGGTCCATGTAAGCGCGCACGCTAGCGAGTCGGCGAAATTTTGGCAAGTGGCGCAGAACAGCGTTTGACCGATGGTTTAATGCCTTTATCTTTAACGGCATTAACAGCATGGTCCAAATCTGCGACGAACAGCGAATGAGACAGGATGCCGAGCGTCTGGCCGACATTTGCACCGACCTTCAGCGAACGTTTATGCTGAACGTCTCAAAGGAGTTAAATCGGGGGAACCTCTCGTTCCCACAGTATTTCCTGCTCGGATTTCTTTCGAAGAAAACTGAGTTTTCGATGACCGAGATCGCGAAGAAAATGGGGCACACGACGGCGGCGGCGACGGGTTTGGTCGATCGGCTCGAAAACCTGGGCCATGTGCAGCGCTTTCACGCGAAGGACGACCGTCGGAAAATTCTGGTTCAAATCACGGAATCGGGTTCCAAAATCGTTGCGGAGGTGCGCGACGACATGATCAACAATCTCCTGAAAATCATGGAGTTTCTCGACGACGATGAGCAGCGTGCATGGCTGCGTATTTACGAGAAGATTTTCACCTATTGCCAATGTTCGTGACCCGTTTTCCGCTCGCGCCTTTATTCGCACTTTCCCTCATCGTCCTCCAGTCGCCGGCCTCTGCCGCCGAAGTGCGCGCGGCGAGTCGGGCGGTGAATCACGCCTTCAGTGGCAATCTCAGTCTGGATGAAGCCGTGCAAATCGCGCTGCGGCAAAATCCGGAGATTCTAAAGCAGCTTCAGGAAATCCGGCGGACCCGTGGCCAGATCGTGGAGGTGCGCGCCGAGGCGTTGCCGCATCTCACCCTTCAGACCAGCTATACCCAACAGGACAAGGAACTCATCGATCAGGGTAGCGGAAGCGCGCAGGGAAATAGTGCGAGTACCCCGCTAGTCGTCGTGCCGGTCGGCAATGTCGCACCGGAAACGACCAAGGAAATCGAGAGTTCATTTGCGAAAATAATCAAAGATCTCGGCGGAAGCGGAGGTTCGCGCACGACGCAAAACAAATCGTGGCAGGTCGCCATCGAAGCGCAGCAGGTGATCTACAGCGGGGGGCAGATCTCAGCGGCGATCAAGATCGCGAAGTTCACCGAAGACGCGGCCTATTATCAACTTCGTGACATCATCGACCAGGTGATCGCGAGTGTGCGCACGCAATTCACGGCGGTTCTGACCACGCGGGCGTTGATCACCGTGGCCGAGGAAACCGTCAAACTTCAGCAGGACCAATTGAAGGATCAGAAAAACCGCTTCGACGCCGGGACGGTGCCGAAATTCAACGTCCTCCGCGCCGAGGTGGAGCTTGCGAATGTGCAGCCCGACTTGATTCGCGCTCGGAACAACTACCTCATCGCTGAGATCAATCTCGCGAAGACGCTGGGCCTCGATCCCGGTCCGATGGGCAAGCCGGGCTTCAACGCGGTTGGCGAGTTGCTCGTCGTGGAGCGACCATTCGGCTTGCAAAACGCGCTGGATCTTGCCCGGGCTCGCCGACCGTTTCTCAAAGTCCAGCGGCAGCAGATTCTCTCCCAGGCGGAGCGGATCAAAGTCGCATTGGCGGGCTACAAACCGTCCCTGAATGCAAACGTGGGGTATGAATTTCGGAATTCCCGCTTTTCTGAGGACCTCGGCGACGAGATCAACGGATGGTTTTTCGGTGTCACGGGGAAATGGAACCTCTTCGACGGACTGGCGACTTCCGGAAAGGTGCAGCAGGCGCGGGCGCAGCTCGAAAGTGCCAAGATCAACTACGATGACTCCGTCCAAAAAGTGGACCTCGAAGTGCAGCAAGCTTACGCCAATCTTGAGACGGCCCGGGAGACGATCAAGAGCCAGCAAAAGAACGTGGAACAGGCGCTGGAATCGCTTCGGCTCGCGCAGGAACGCTTCGGCGCGGGTGCCGGCACGCAACTCGAAGTCCTCGATGCGCGCACTGCGCTCACCAAGGCACGTAGCACGGAATTGCAATCCCGTGGTGATTACAACACGGCGCTTGCCGAGTTTGATCGCGCGACTGCGACCGACACCATCTACGCCGAACCGTTCGCCGACCCGCTTCAAAAAAATGAGCGCAGGGCGTTGGGAAAGGCGCCGGCTGAAAAGGCGGCGGCGAAGCCGCAGAAGAAGAGCTGACCAGTAACGGCATGTCCGGCGTTCCGCTCGACACCTTTCCCGCCTTGGAAGCGATGCCGACGATCCGGCACGGTTTTGTGGGGCGCATTCCGGGCCTCGACGTCACGGTCGATCGTGAAGCGGCGATGGCACGCTTGGAGGCATTTCACGCTGAGGCTCGTGGGCAGCTCGGCCTTCTGGATCGGGTCTTCGTTTCGGCGGAGCAAATCCACGGATGCGAGGTTGCGATCGTCGATGCAAATTCCCAAACGCCGGTGCTCGGCGCCGATGGTCTGATCACGGCGGATCGCGGCGTCTGTCTTGGCATCCATGTCGCCGACTGCGGCCCCGTCTACCTTGCCGATCCGGAGCGGGGCGTGATCGCGCTTCTTCACTCCGGCCGGAAGGGGACGGAACTCAGCATCGCTACTGCCGCGATCGACCGGATGGTTCGGGATTTCGGCAGCGACCCCGCGAATATCGTCGCGCAACTTGGGCCATGCATACGGCCACCTCATTACGAGGTCGATTTCGCCGCCGTGATTCTCGCGCAATGTCGCGCCGCCGGTGTTCGGCACGTTCACGATTGTGGCATTTGCACCGCGTCGCATCCCGAACGGTACTATTCGTATCGCCGCGAATGTGGAAAGACGGGCCGCCTCGTTGCGCTAATGGCTCTCGCGTAGTGCTCGCTCTAGCTGCTCTTCCACGCTTAATTTTCGCGCCGCGATGAAACGCGTTTTCGATCCCGCTCAACCAGAACTGATGGACCGTCCTCAACCGGTCACGGGGGAACTGGAGCGAGATCTCGAAAATCTCGTCTCCCTTAACCGCCATTTTGGGAGTCACCGAATCCTGCGCCGATTTCTCTCAGGCTGGCTTCGCCCCGATCGTGTCTACCGCGTCCTGGATCTTTGTACGGGTGCCGGCGATCTGCCACGCGTGATGGTCGACTGGGCCAGGCCCCGGGGGATTACCCTCCAGATTGAAGCGGTGGATTTCGCGGAGTCCACGCTGGCCATCGCCAAAAAAAGGAGCGCGGACTATCCGGAGATTCAGTTCATCCAAGCCGACGCTCTTATTTACGATTCGCGGCCGGCCTACGATTTCGTTCATTGCTCACTCGCTCTTCACCATTTTTCCGATGAAGACGCCACGCGTCTGCTCCGGCGATGCCGCGAACTTTCGAATCGGTTCGTCCTCGTCACCGACCTTGAACGTCACGCGCTGACATCTGCCGGGGTGTGGGCACTCACGGCGCTGATTTATCGCGATGCGATGACCAAATACGACGGACGACTGTCTGCGAGGCGCGCATTTGATTTTTCCGAAATGCACGCGCTCGCCGGGCTCGCCGGCTGGACGAATTTCGGGCACGCGCGTTTTCTTTTTTGTCGTCAGGGGCTCTGGCTTGCGGGTCGCGAGTTCGGCGACATTCCCGTGGACGTGGTCATCGATGACGGACTGCCCAGTCCGGCGTGAACCGCGGAGAAGCTCCGGGGAATCTCCTAGACCCGGAAGAGCGCGCCCATTTTTTTCCCGAGGATGCGGCTCGTGGCGAAAATGGTAAGGCCGAGGAAGACCATGGCCCACACGCCGAGCGCGCTGGCGACGAAACGTCCTTCACCGAGGAGTTGGAAGAGTTCGTAGATGGCCTTGGTGATCGGGTAGTGCGCCTGCTGCGCGGCGAGAATGAGCGAATCGGAAACTTCGAGCATCGCGAATGAAAACGCGAGCAATCCGCCCGCGAGCACGTTTGCGGCGATGAGCGGGAAGGTGATTCGCCGCAGCGAGCGCAGCGGGGGACAGCCGAGATTTTGCGCTGCTTCTTCGAGGGTGACACTCGTTTGCTGGAGCCCGGCGACCGCGGAGCGGACGACGTAGGGCAGGCGGCGAACGGCATAGGCAATGATCAGAATGGCGGTGGGATCCTTCGAAGGATTGAGGAAAGCGAAGGCGCGTCCGTCCTGCGTCATCGAGATGTATCCGAACGCGAGAACAAGACCGGGCACGGCGAGCGGCAGCATGGCCATCGCATCGAGCAAGCCGCGACCTGGAAGCGTCGTGCGGACGACGACGTAGGCGATGGCCACGCCGAGCACCACGTCGAACGCGGTCGAGAGACTCGCGTATTTCAGCGAGTTGATGATGGATGGAACGGTCAGGTAGTGGCCCAGCGCCGCGGAGTAATGTTCGCTGGTCCACTGCGAAGGCAGGATCGTGCGATACCACTCGCCGGCGAATGACACGAGGACCACGCCCGCGTGTGGGAGCAGCGCCAGCAGCGTGACACCGCCGAAAAAGGCCGCGCACAATGCGCCCGTCAAAGGCGACACGACCCGTGCCCCGCCGGCGGTGGTCGCTTTGGCCATCATCGCGTGACCGCCGCCGCCGAATGCGGTCTTGCTCAGGAGATAAAGGAGAACGGTCGAGACAAGCATGACGACGACGAGCGCGAACGGAAATGGGTTTCCCGCGATCTCCTTGATGCCGTAGAAAATCTGCACGCTGGTGACGCGCGTGAAGTCGAAGATGAGTGGCACACCGAGTTCCGTGAACGCGAAGATGAAGACGATCGTGCCACCCGCGAAAAGGCCGGGCATGATCAGAGGCAGGGTGATCTTGCGAAACTTCCGAATGCCGGTGCAGCCGAGGTTTTCGGCCGCTTCTTCCATCGCGGGATCCACGTTCGCGAGTGCGGCGGTGAGGTTCAGAAACAGAATCGGGTAAAGGTGCAGGGCGTTCAGCGCGACGACGCCCCAGAAGCGCCCTTCGCCGAGCCAGTCGATGGTTTGATCCACGCCGAGGATGCCGATTTTCGTGAGGAGCGCGTTGAGAGCGCCGTATTGCCCGAGCATCTGCCGGATGCCAATGGCGCCGACGAACGGCGGGAGAATCATCGGCACCAGGATGATCGCGGACAGGAGCTTCTTGGATGGGAACTCGAAGCGGTCGGCAATGATCGATAGCGGCAGTGCGATGGCGAGCGTAGCGGCGGTGGAAGCGGCGGCGAGGAGGAAGGAGTTCCGAAGACCTTCGAGGTAGATCTGATTGCGAAAGACCTCGGCGACATAGGCGAAGGTCCAGTGTCCGTCCGCGTCGAAGAACGCCCCGGCCACCGTCGTGCCGATGGGCCAGAGAAAGAACGCCGCAAAAAATGCGGAGGTCAGCAGGTAGACGATCCAGGCAAACGTTTTCGACACGGGTGAATTCGCTAGCGGGCGCCGCTCAGTAGCTTGGCGAGGGCCGCCTTGCGTTCAGCGTCGTTATTGAAAACGAGCACGGGTCTCGGTGCGTTGAGACGAACGAGGCCCTCGAGGTCGCCATACTTTACGGCCCCGGGCAGTAGGCTCGGATCGCGCCAGTCGGTGATATTCGCGAAGGGATGCTGAGCCGATGGGATGACGACCCCGCTGACGGCGTCGCCAGCGAGCGCGGCGGCCGCGGCCGCAATCGGACCGGTTTTCCCGTTTCCGACGAGGACGATGGGTGATCCTTTCCGCTGACCCGCAACAATCGCGAGGACATCCTGAACACGCTGTGCGAACAGCGAGTCGTTGTAGCCGAGCGTGTAGGCGAGCGCTTCGCGCGGGTTTTTGACGACGGGTTGTTGAGTGAGGTTGGCGCCGAATTCGGGGGCGATGAATTGCGCGTGCATTTCGCGAATCGGATCGTCCGCCGCAAGCGGTCCGTGATCATCGACCCAGACGACGATCGGACCGTCGCGCTCGGATTTTACCGGGATCTGTGTCACTGGGCGAACCAGCGTGCGCCAGGCCTGCCCGAGCATCTCGGGATGGTCGGCCAGCGTTTTGGTGGAATCCGCATCCCACCAGCGCAGCAGCTTTTTCTCGAACTCCAGGCCGCCCTCCGGGGCCGGATGCGCGGCATCCCAGACGGTCAGTTGTTCGCGCGGAAGGAGTTTGTAGTCGCGCTCCACGATCGGCTCCGGGAGTTGGAGGGCGAAGTGTTTATTGAACCACGAGTAGATGTGTTCGCGAGTGGGCGAATTGTAGTTGTGGCCGAACTGTAATTGCGGCCAGAGGGCGACGTTGTCCTCCGCGCCCATCAGCTTGTAG
>JAYTDO010000211.1:0-1533 GCA_043735935.1 Chthoniobacteraceae bacterium | reverse complement strand
CGCAGGCCGCCGGTGCCGACGATGGCGATGAGGACGAGATCGGCCTCGGGAAGCGTGGCGAGTTCGACGAGGCGCTCGACGCCGTCGGGGCCGCTGGAGATGGCGAGTTTCGCGCGGGGAAAATCTTTCGCGGCGGTGCGGAGTTTGTCGGCGTTGGAATGGGCGGACATGCCGACGATTTCCATGCGCTCGGGGATGTCGCGCGCAACTTTCTGCGCGCTCTCGCCGATGGAGCCGGTGGCTCCGAGGATGACGACCTTGCGCTGTCTCATGGGCGAAGGCGGCGGGCTCGTAATCTTAATCCTAATCGTAATCTTAATCCCGCTGGGAGAGCGGAACCGGCGGCGTGGCGAGCCCGCGGCGCAACCGTTGCGGCTTCCAGCCGCCGATTAAGATTACGATTAAGAGGGGCTTTGCTCATGACACGCCGAGGACGAAGCGGAGGTAGAAGAAAAGCAGCGGAGCGGTGAACAGGATCGAGTCGATGAGGTCGAGCGCGCCGCCGATGCCGGGGAGGAAGCGGCCGGAGTCCTTCACGTCGCAACTGCGCTTGATGATCGACTCGGCGAGGTCGCCGATGATCGCCGCGAGGCCGAGCACGAGGCCGAGGATGACGGCGTCGCGCTGATGCAAATACGCGAGCTGTTTCGGCATGAGCGCGAGCAGGCCGCACGCGCCGCCGGTGGAAAAGGCGAGCGCGCCGAAAAAGCCCTCCCACGTTTTCTTCGGCGAGATGTGCGGGACGAGCGGGTGCTTTCCAATCAGCGAGCCGGTGACGTAGGCACCCATGTCGCTGAACTTCGTCACGACGATGAGCCACAGCACGTAGAAGTGGCCCTGCACATGTCCGGTCACGACATTGCGCGGAAAGACGTACACGATTTTCGTCACGAAGCCGAAAAGCCACACCACGTAGAGCAGGCCGAAGAGCGTGTAGGCCATCGTCTCCAGCGGCGAAATGTCGCGCGTCTTCTGGAACATCTGCCGGCCAAATACGACGAGCATGAAGAAGACGAGCGTGGCCACCTCGAAGTCGTAGGACTGCACCGGGCCGACTTTGCTGAAGTAGTAAAAGCTGCCCCAACTGAACAGCAGCCCGCCCCACATGCCGATCATCTTGAAGTTCGGCAGCCGCTTGGCATCGAGCATCGTGTAAAACTCCCACAGGCCCACCAGCCCGAGCGTGGTGATGAGGAAAAGGAAGCCGGGTTCGTAGCCGGAAAAAATGATCCACAGCGCGACGCTCCACAGCGCCAGCGAGCTGCCGAGGCGGCGGAGAAAGACTTGGCGCGTTTGGGTCATGGATGGCGGGCGGGGAAAATGGGGGGACGCACGAGTGTTGGCAAGCTCGGCTCTGGGGAGCGCGTGCGTTCCGCACGTTGGTCGCCGCGTTCCGCGGCGACGGACTTTCTACGCCGTCCGTATCTCGGTTGCGTTGCCGGATGTGGAAAACGCGGGGCTGTTCTGCGGGCGCGGAGCTTTTACTGAAACCGGACGCAGCAAAAAAGTCCGTCGCGGCAGGATGCCGCGACC
>JAYTDO010000210.1:0-30662 GCA_043735935.1 Chthoniobacteraceae bacterium | reverse complement strand
AATGCCCGGCGATTGCGAAGGCAGCGGCGGCGGTATGAAGCCCACGTTCAAACGAGGGACCGGCTGGACCGCCACGCGCTCCAATGAACCGAGGCTCGGTCCCCCGACGTACACCCCGTTGCCACCGCCAAGCACGTCATAGAGCACCCGGGTAATGTTCGCAGTAGCCGCAATGATGGTGAGGTTTTCCCGAGGCGAGACGACGACCCCGACGTACGTTTGGGCTCCAAACTGCTGCTCCGGCACAAAGGTGTAGGCACCCGGTCCGATATCGTACGTCCGGTCGACGTCCTCCGCGAAATTGACGCGCTGACGCGATGCGGGCGGGAGCGGCGCCCATCCCACGAAATTGCGACCGCGGCGCCATGAGACCCACGACGGCCCCCACTCGCGCGCCGGCACCCACGCCCATCCGATCCCGTCGAAATTCGCCCATCGTCCGTAATGATACGTCGCCCAGCCGAAGGGTTCGTTCGACTGCCAGGTCCAGCCGTAGTTCGTATGAATCCAACGACCATCGGTGTACGGTCGCCAATCCGCCCTCGCGACGGCGATGTCCGGTTGGAAAATGTAACCGTATTCGCCCGCCTCAATCCACGAACCGTAGTCTTCGAGCGGCTCGTAAAATGAATGAACCGATGCCACGTTCTGGCCCGGCGGCACACCGGCGACCAATTGGACTGGGCCGAAATCGACATCATCTTCATCGACGATCCGTCCCTGGAAAACCGGTTCCGCCGCAGGCGGACGCGGCGGCGCAGGCAGGGTCGGCTCGGGAGCCTCAGCCACGGGGGCCGGCGGCGCTGGCTTAGTCTGCTCTTCACGCAGCTTCGCCTCGGCCTCCTCTTTCTGCGCGGTGAGCGCGGCGATCTTGCCGTCCGCCTTGTCGATGTCCGACTGTCTCTGTTGGTCGTCGAGCCGCTTTTCGAGATCACGAATCTTTTGCTCCGCTGCAACTTGGGCCTCGCGCTGCCGATCGAGGTCGGCGGCGTTGGGCTGGCTGCTCGATGTGGCCACGCGATCGCAAGCCGGGAGGAGCGCCGCGATGGAAAGGATGAGGATGAAACGATGAGTCATGGTGAATGCCGGGAATGTCATAGAACGTAGGGAGTCAGACGGCGAAGTCGCGCGCAAATTCACGCGCGTTCTCCGCGGCAGGGACAGCCGGTGGTTTACATTTCGTCCGCCCCGCCATACTCGTGTCCGAGATGGATAAGGACCTCGGCAATATCACCGAAAAGATCCTGTCGTCGTACCAAACCGGCGGCGGCATGAACAATATCGACGGCTCGAATCTGCCGTCGAAACGCGCGCTCGCGTCGATCTGCGAAGACCTCCTCCAGCTTTTATTTCCGGGCTTTCACGACCAGGAGCCCATCCACTCCACGCACCTGCCTCGTGTCACGGCCCACCGCATTTTCACCATCGCCGAGCGCCTTGCGGACGAGGTCTGCAAAAGCCTGCGCCTGAGCGAGCCCGCCTGCCCAAAGGAGCGCGCCCAGCAGGTCGTGATGCAGTTCCTGGAAACGATTCCGCATGTGCGAGAACTGCTGCGCACCGATGTCGCGGCGGCCTTTGAAGGAGATCCTGCAGCGGGCGGCTTGGACGAGATCATCCTCGCTTATCCGTACCTCGAAGCGATCGCCATCCAGCGTTGCGCGCACATGTTGTACTGCCACCAGATCCCGCTCATCCCGCGCATGATGACGGAGTGGGCGCACAGCCGCACGGGCATCGATATCCATCCCGGCGCGCACATCGCATCGCACTTTTTCATCGACCACGGCACCGGCGTCGTCATCGGCGAAACGGCGAGCATCGGCGAGCACGTGAAGATGTACCAAGGCGTGTCCCTGATCGCGAAATCGCTTGCGGGCGGCCAGCAACTGAAAGGCAAGAAACGCCACCCGACGGTCGAGAACAACGTCACGATTTACGCGGGAACGACGGTGATGGGCGGCGACACCGTGATCGGCGCTGGCAGCACGATCGGCGCGAACGTTTTCCTCACCCACAGCGTCCCGCAACGCTCACTTGTCTTATCGGAAGGGCGGGAGCTTCGCATCCTGGACAAGGACCAACATGCGGGGCGGGAGTGGGCGGACTGGGTGATATGATCTACCTCGATTACAACGCCACGACGCCGCTCGCGCCGGAGGTGTTCGAGGCGATGCGGCCTTATCTCGAAACGCATTTTGGCAACGCCTCGAGCATCCACGCCGCGGGCCGGGAGGCGCGGGCGGCGATCGACGACGCGCGCGACCGCCTGGCCCGGCTGCTCGGCGCGAAGCCGCACGAGATCATCTTCACCGCCGGCGGCACCGAAGCGGATAACCTCGCGATCCTCGGCCTCGCGAGGGCGCGAGTCGGGATCGGAAAACACCTCATCACCTGCGCGACGGAACATCACGCCGTGCTTCAATCGTGCGAGCATTTGCAAAAGCGCGAAGGTTTCCGCGTGACCTGGCTCGGCGTCGATGCGCGCGGACGGATCGACCTTGGCAAATTGCGCGACGCGTTCACGCCTGAGACGACGCTCGTCTCCATCATGTCGGCCAATAACGAGACCGGCGTGCTTCAGCCCATCGAGGCGATCCGCGCCCTTTGCCGCGAGCGCGGCGTCCTCTTCCACAGCGACGCCATTCAGTCCTTCGGAAAGGAACCGCTCGCGCTCAGCGGCTTCGACGCCCTGTCGCTCGCGGCCCACAAATTCCACGGACCGAAAGGCGCCGGCCTGCTCTGCCTCGGCGCCGGCATCGTGATCGAGCGGTTGCAGTTCGGCGGTTCGCATGAAAATGAACGCCGTCCCGGGACGGAAAACGTCGCCGCCATCGTCGGCCTCGCCGCGGCGGCGGAACTCGCGGTGCGCGGTCTCGATGCGGAGCGATCGCGTCAGGCGCGGCTTCGCGATCGGCTCTGGGAGGGCATTCGCGGGGCGTTTCCAGCCGCCGTGCTAAATGGCGACCGCGACGCCCGACTTGCCAATACCCTCAATGTCAGCTTCCCCGGCGCCGACGCCGAGAGTCTTTTGATCAATCTCGACCTCGCCGGCATCTGCGCCTCCAGCGGGTCCGCGTGCATGGTCGGCTCGATCCTCCCCTCCCACGTCTTGCTCGCGATGGGCGTGGAGCCGGATCTCGCGCGAGGGACCGTGCGCTTCTCGCTCGGCAAGCTGACGACGGACGAGGAAATCGAAGCCACCATCGCCAAGCTGCCGGCGATTGCTGCCCGCTTCGATCCGGCGGAAATCTGACGTCGCGATGCAACTCGATTTTCTCGCGAAACTCACCACTGCGGCAAAACGAGCGTTCACCAAACGCGAAACGCCGCGGGCCGACGACGACGAGATCACGAGCCGCGCGCGCACGCTCATCCGCGGCGTCGGCTGCGAAAGCCTCGCGGCGGCGCTGACGGTGCGCTGGAACGCCCGGATGCGGAGCACCGCCGGCATGGCCTACCCCGGCAAATGGCTGGTCACCTTGAACCCGCGCATCCAGGCGTTTGGCGACGACGAGGTCGACCGCACGCTTCGCCATGAACTCGCGCATCTGCTCGCGCATCACCGCGTCGGCCGGCGCCGCATCGCGCCGCACGGGCCGGAGTGGCGGGCCGCGTGCATCGACCTCGGCCTCGTCGAGGAAACGCGATGCCACACCCTTCCCCTGCCCCGACGCCAGGTCGCGAAACCCTACCATTACCGTTGCCCCGGTTGCGGTGCCGTGCTGAAACGCACGCGCCCGCTCCGGCGAAAGGCTGCGTGCCTCTTGTGCTGCCGGGCGCACAACCGAGGCCAATACGACGAGCGCTTCCGTTTTACCAAACTCCCGCCCGTCCGCTGATCCGCGTGTACCGGGCCGAATCCGGCGAGCCGGCCTAATTTTCTGTCGTCAGCGTGATTGAACACGCTACACCTCGCGCCCCGTCCCGTGGACGGCCACGACCTCCGATTTACCCATGCATCCAAACGCCCGCACCATCCTCATCGCCACCCTGGCATTCACGATTAACCTGCCCACCACCGCCCGCGCGCAAGAGAAGCCAAAGAAGTATGAGGAGATGGACTACGGTCGTTTTCTCTCGGCGACTTTCCTGAATCCAGAGGGCAAATCGACTCTCGATGGCAAAGGCTCCGCCGCGAACAAGGGCGTCGCCGTCAAACTCGGCGCGGACGCCTCCGCGGCGATGCTGTTCGACACCGAGTGTGTCCGCATGGCGGGCGGTTGGACCGGCGGCTGGATCAAGCTCAAGGGCGTGGTGTTCGACGGCGGGCACGGGCCGAATCCGAGCCCCGTGGACAAGGCCAACGTCTATTTCCAAACCAACCCCGGCCCGGTCTGGAGCAAGGGCGACAACTTTGAGGACCCACGGAAGCTGCCCACCGGCCCCGGCGCGGCCAAGGTTCCCTTCGGCCCGATCCCGCGCGACTGGGCAAAATATCGCGGTCTTTATCTCAGTGGCGACAATGTCGTCTTCGCCTACACAGTCGGCGAGGCGACGCTGCTGGAAATGCCCGCGCTGGAGAAGTCCGGCGAAGCGGATGTGCTCACCCGCACATTTAATGTCGTGAAGGCCGGCGCCGCTTCGAGCTTGATCGTCGCGGAAGGGCAGAACGGCGGAAAGGCGACCGTGGACGGCAACACGGCGACGATTTCGGATGACACAAAAGACGCCGGCAACGTCGTCGTCATTTCAGTCAAGGACGCACCCGCCGGCGCGAAGCTCGTCGCCGACGGCGCCCGCGCGATCCTGAAGCTGCCGGCGTTCGCAGTCGGCCAGGCGTTTAAGATCGCCTATGCCAAAGGCCCGGCGGCAGACGCAGCCAAGCTCGCGAAGGAAGGCCAGTCCGTCGCGAAAGCCGCCGATCTGAAAGCCTTCACCAAAGGCGGCGCGCCGCACTGGACGCAGCCCGTCGTCACCAAGGGCGAACTCGCCCCAGCGGACAAGACCGACGCCTACGTGCTCGATACGATCGGCGTGCCGCTCGAGAATCCTTACAAGAGCTGGATGCGCATCGGCGGACTGGACTTCTTCCCCGATGGCCGCGCGGCGGTCAGCACGTGGAGCGGCGACGTCTGGATCGTGAGCGGCATCGACGGCAGCCTCGGCAATGTGACGTGGAAGCGTTACGCGACCGGCCTCTTCCACGCGCTCGGCGTGAAGATCGTGGACGACCAAGTCTACGTGACTGGCCGCGACCAGATCACCAAGCTCGCGGATTTGAACAACGACGGCGAGGCTGACTTCTACGAATGCTTCAACAACGACGTGCAGGTGACGCCCGGCTTCCACGAGTTCACCTTCGACCTGCAGACGGATCAGCAGGGAAACTTCTACTTCACCAAAGGCGGCCCCGTGAATCCCGGCGGACGCGGCTGGGGCCCGCTGAGCGATCACAACGGCTGCCTTTTCAAGGTCTCGAAAGACGGCCAGAAGTTTGAAGTCTTCGCCACGGGCATCCGCGCCCCCAACGGCATGGGCGTCGGCCCGAATGGTGAAGTCACCACCGGCGACAACCAGGGCACTTGGGTGCCCGCCTGTTACGTGAACTGGATGAAGCAGGGCGACTTCATCAGCGTCACCGACCTTTCCCACAAGGACCCGCTCCCGACCGCGCACGCCCCGCACATCTGCTACCTGCCGATGAGCGTGGATAATTCGAGCGGCGGCCAGACCTGGGTCACGAGCGACCAGTGGGGCCCGATGAAAGGCCACTTGCTGCACTTCACCTACGGCAAATCCGGCCTCCTCGGCATGATGATCGAGCAGGCGGATGGAGTCCCGCAGGGCGGCGCGTACCGCTTCCCGTTCAAGTTCGACACCGGCGCCATGCGCGGTCGTTTCAGCCCGAAGGACGGCCAGCTTTATGTGGTCGGCCTCAAAGGCTGGCAGACCGACGGCGCGAAGGATGGCGCGTTCCAGCGCGTGCGTTACACGGGCAAGAAGGTTTATTTCCCCGAGGAAATGCACGTCACCGACGCGGGCATTCAGATCAAGTTCACCAACCCGCTCGAGACCGCAGGCGCGAGCGATCCGCAGAACTATTCCATCGAGCAATACAACTACCGCTGGACTCAGGACTACGGCAGCCCCGACTTCAAGGTGAGCGATCCTTCGCAGAAGGGCCGCGACCCGGTCGAGATCAAGAGCGTCAAACTCGCCGACGATAAGAAGACCGTGCTGCTCGAGATCCCGGGCCTGAAGCCGGTCGACCAGATGATCATCAAACTCAACCTCAAGGCCGAAGACGGCTCGCCGATCGTGAAGGAGATCACCAACACGATCAACTTCGTGCCGCCCGCGAGCGCGCCGGGCAAAGCCTACGTATCCAAGGTCAAATAAGGGACCGCGGCGTTGACGCGCCGCATCGGAAAAATTAAACCGCGAGGGCTGCGATCAACGTCGCAGCCCTCGCTTTTTTTCGCCCACCGATCCAGCTTTTGACTTGATGAAACCGTCGCTCGTTCTCGCCGCTTTACTCCTCGCCTCACCGGCCTCGCTCGTTCTTGGCGCGGTCAAGGCGCCACCGCTTCCCGCCGTCAAGGACGCCGCCGAACCCGGACTCGCGCTCACGTTCACGGCAGGTGGAAAAGCGGACACTCGCGTGGCGCGTCTCATCGCGCTCGCCGTGCCTGCGGGCACTCCCGTCTCGCCGTTCCTGCCCGCGGGCGCGTTCACCGCGAAATGGGAAGGCGACATCCTCTCGCCGCTCCGCACCGAATACACCTTCGCCGCCGAGATGCGCGGCACGCTGAAGGTCACGATCAACGGCACGCCGCTCTTCGAGGGCGCGGGCGACGCCACGGCGCAGGTGTTGAACAAGACCATCCAGCTCAACAAGGGGCCGAACAAAATCGTCGCGGAGTTTTCGAGCGACGGCAGTGAGGAGGCGACGCTCCATTTCACGTGGGCCTCGCGCGAGTTCCCGCCCGAACCCGTCCCGCCCACCGCCTTCACGCACAGCGCCGCGAACGAGCCGCTCCGCACCGGCGCCCGCATCCGCGAAGGCCGCTCGCTTTTCGCCCAACTCCGCTGCGCGGCCTGCCACGGCGACCCGGCGCTCATCCCCGCCAAAGGCACCGGCATGCCCGAGCTCGGAAACGACGCGCCCGTCTTCGCCGATCTCGGAGCAAAATTCAACGAACCCTGGCTCGCGCAATGGATCGGCGATCCGGACTCCATCCGCCCGCACGCCCTGATGCCACGGGTTTTCCCGGTCGGCGCCGATGGCAAAATCGACCCCCGCGCGCGCGACCTCGCGGCCTATTTTATCGCGCAGGGAAAACGCGACGACACCGCGCCCGCGGCCGAGAACGCCCCGCTCGGCGGCGCGCTCTTCGCGAACTTCGGCTGCATCGCCTGTCACACCCCGCCCGACTACCAGGGCCAGGACGAGCACCACCGCATCCCGCTCTCGCACGTCAAAGCCAAGTGGCAGCCGCCGGCCCTCCGCGAGTATTTGAAAGATCCCGCGAAAAACTACGCATCGAGCCGGATGCCACATTTTCGCCTCACCGAAGAAGAAGCCGAGCGCATCGTCGGCTACCTGCTCAGCGGCACGCAAAAGGAATTCCCCGCCGGTCCCGCCGGTGATCCGGTGAAAGGCGCGCAACTGCTCGTCGGCAGCGGCTGTCTGAACTGCCACGCCGGCCTGCCGCCCACCACACAGCCCACGCTCGCCGCGACGCTCGGCGGGGGCTGGACCAAAGGCTGTTTGGCGGACGACGCAAAAACCCGCGGCGCGGCGCCGGACTTCGCTCTCAGCGCCGGCCAGCGCGACGCCCTCCGCTCGTTTGCCGCGGCCGGCTTCGACTCGCTCAAGCAGGACGTCCCGTTCGAATTCGCCGAGCGCCAGCTCCAGAATCTCCGCTGCGCCGCCTGCCATCCGCGCGATGGCCAACCCTCCGTCTGGTCGCAGCTCGAGAACGACATCGCGCCGCTCACCGCGGCCGCCCCGATCGAGGAGGGGGAAGGCAAACCGCTCGGCGGCGCGTGGGCCCCGGCGCTCACGTGGACCGGCGAAAAACTCCAGCCGGCGTGGATGGAAAAGTTCATCGCCGGGCAGGTGAACTACAAGCCGCGCCACTATCTCCTGGCGCGCATGCCCGGCTTCGCGTCCGTCGCAAAAGGAATCAGCGAGGGCCTCAGCCTCGAACATGGCTTCACGCTTTCGCCCGTGAAAGACACACCCGCCGCACCCGACGTCATCAAGGCCGGCGAGACGCTCATCAGCGAAAACGGCGGCTTCAACTGCACGACCTGTCACACCCTCGGCGATCGTCCCGCGACCGCCGTCTTCGAGGCGCCGGGCATCAATCTCGCCTTCGCCCGGGAGCGCCTGCGCAAGGGTTACTTCGACCGCTGGCTGCTCCACCCGCTCCGCATCGATCCCGAGACGAAAATGCCCCGCTTCTCCGACGACGAAGGCAAGACGCCGCTCGGCGATTTCTTCGACGGAAAAGCCGCCGCGCAGTTCGACTCGATCTGGCAATACCTCGGCACGGTGCCGAAGCCCACGAAGTCCAACTAGCCGCACCGCGCGCCCAATCCGGCCACGCGCCCGCACCCATCCGTGCGCGTTTCCCCGCGTACAAATATCCAAAGCCGAATCCGGCCGTAACACGCCGGTAACAGACCTGACGGAATCTCCTCCAGATCACCGACGCCCATGAGCACGACCCACCTTTTCGATTTTCACACTTTCCTGGGCGACGGCGTGAAGCTGCAAGTATCAGCTCGGTAGAGGCGACCATGCAGCGACACGGATGAATCCCGCCGCCGCTCCGAGTGGAGTGGCGGCGGGCTTTCTCCGCTTCCTCCCCGCAGCACCCGCGCTAGTCTATCCCTGACCCGCCCGATGACTCCGCACGAAATCAAGCCCAGGCAACTCCGCTCGCTGCTGCTCCTCCTCGTGCTCGTGCCCCTCATCCCCACCGTGCTCATGGTCCGCTTCATCGTGGATCTCGTGCAGATCGAGCGCGGCGCCGCCCTCGATCGCATGCGCTCCATTTACCAGCAGTCCCTCATTAAATCCGAGTTCGTCCTCGCCAAACAAATCGGCGGCCGCGCCACCGCCGTGGCTCCCGAGGAAGTCCACTCCTTCTACCGCGGCATCACCGATGGCGACGTCGCCATCAGCGTGCTGGAAGATGGCGGCAAATTCCTCGCCGGCGATCCGCGCGGGGCTGGCGGCCTTCTCGCCCAGACCACCCTCCACGACCTCTCTCTCCCGTGGCGCGTCGAGGTCTCCCTCGCCAATCAGACCGCGCTCAATGCCGGCGTCAAAGATCAGATCCGCACTTATCTCTGGACCGTCATCGTCGGCATCGCGGCCGTCGCCGGCATCGCCATTGCCGCCGCCATCACCGTCGGGCGCCAGATCGCCCTCCACGAGATGAAGACCACTTCCGTCGCCACCGTCGCCCACGAACTCCGCACTCCCCTCGCCTCCATGCGCATGCTCGTCGATACCCTCCGCGAGGGCCGCTACCGCGGCGAATCCCAGCTCCAGGAATACCTCGACCTCTGCGCCAGCGAAAACCTCCGCCTCAGCCGCCTCATCGACAACTTCCTCACCCTCTCGCGCCTCGAAAGAAACGAACACGCCATCACCCTTCAGCCCACCTCCGCCCGCGCCGTCATCGACCAGGCCGTCAACGCCATGCGCGCCAAGATCGACGTGCCCGGCTGCAACTTCACCCTCGACGTGGTCGAGCCCCTCCCCGACATCCTCGCCGACCGCGACGCCCTGGCCATGGTCCTCGTCAACCTCCTCGACAACGCCGTCAAATACACCGGCGACGAAAAACGCATCGACCTCCGCGCCCGCGACGCTTCCGGCCGCGTCTTCTTCAGCATCCAGGACAACGGCATCGGCCTCTCCCGCACCGAACGCAAAAACGTCTTCCGCCGCTTCTATCAGGTGGACCAAAAACTCTCCCGCTCCCGCGGCGGCTGCGGACTCGGCCTCGCCCTCGTCCAGCACATCGTCGAGGAACACGGAGGCCGCGTCGATATCAACAGCCAGCTCGGCCGCGGCACCACCTTCACTGTCTCCATTCCCATCGCCAAATCCGAACCCACCACCGTCGCATGGAAACCATCCTGATCATCGAAGACGACCCCGTGATGCTCCGCGGATTAAAGGACAACTTCGAGTTCGAAGGCTACCTCGTGAAGACCGCCACCGATGGCGACATCGGAATCAAAGAGGCCCTCCGCATCCAGCCCGACCTCATCATCCTCGATCTCATGCTCCCCAAAATCAACGGCTACGAAATCTGCCGTTTTCTCCGGGAGGAGAAGCTCGAAATGCCCATCATCATGCTCACCGCCAAGGGCCTCGAAGCCGACAAAGTCCTCGGCCTCAAACTCGGCGCCGACGACTACGTCACCAAGCCCTTCAGCATCAAGGAACTCCTCGCACGCGCCGAAGCCTTCCTCCGCCGCCGCCGCCAGCACGCCGACGACATTCGCGAATTCGGAGACTGCCGCCTCGACGCCGTCTCGCGCTCCCTCACCGTCAAGGGCACGGAAGTCCCGCTCTCGCCGAAGGAATTCGAACTCCTCGCCTACTTCGCCGCCAACCCGGGCCGCGCCCTCAGCCGCGACACCATCATGACCAACGTCTGGGGCTACGACGTCTCCGTCACACCGCGCAGCATCGACCGCTTCGTCAACGCCCTCCGCAACAAAATCGAGCGCAACCCCACCGACCCCCAGCACATCAAAACCATTCGCGAGTTCGGCTACAAATTCGAAGCCTGAGCCAATCCCCGCGCGCCGCGCGCCCCCGCCGATTCATCTCGACTGCCGTCCGCGGCGTCATTAAGGGAAACCCCCGAGTCGACCCCATTCCCCTATGAAATCCTCGCTCAGATCCACCCTGCCTTCATCCCATTCCCGCGCCTCCCGCGCCACACCACACCCGGCGCGATTAGCGGGACTCGCCCGGCTTTCCATCGCACTGATGGCTCTCGTCTCCACTGCTTCGGCTGAACCCTCCGGCACTTCGGACCGCGTCGAGCGCTCCTTCCCTGCCCCCGTCTTCACCTTCGATCACTTCCAGTCTCAGTACTACGTCTATCGCAGTGCCCAGTACCTCGTGGGCGGTTCCGGCTACGGTCCAAACGAACTCGGCTGGGAAGGCAACTATATGGAGTTCAATTTTTACCTCGGCAACAAAGCCTCCCTCTCGGGCCAGTTGAAATTAAAGCTGGGCGTCGCCGCCGTCGGCCCACAGTCCAGCGTCGTATGGGTATCCGCGGGCCAGGCGGGAAATCTCCGCTTCATCGGCGCCATCGATGTCCGCCAAAATACCGACATCGTCATCCCGCGCTCCGCGTTCAGGAACGGACCAAATCAGGTCGTCCTCTACGCACCATACATTCAGGTCGGCGCCGGCAATCCCTCGGGCATCGTATTGAACTGGCTCCGCCTCGCGCAAACACTCTCGCTCTAGCGCACATCGCCGACGGGCGGGAAAATCGCGGCGCTCATCTCACATCCCCCACCTCGGCGCGCTGCGTGCGGGCTCTTCGCCGCCCCCTTCGTTCTCTCCTGCTGCCTTTCCGCTTGCGTCCGCACTTTTGCAAAATGTAGCCTCCCGGTCGCCATGAGTATCCCACTCAACGGGTCTTCCAATCCAGACGACGACCCGGAAACTTCGGAGGCCGAATTCCTCGTCGAGTTTTTACCGTTCAGTACTGCTCTCGCACGGTTCTGCCACCAAAGTCCTCCCGCCTCCGAGGGCGATATTTCCGATGCCATCGCCACCGAGGAACAGACCAGCCTCATCCTCGCCTTCATCCGCCGCCATCGCCGCCGCATGGATCGCATGGGCCTCGATCCTCAGCGCATCCTGGACTTCATCGGCTGCCTCCACGCTTCGCTCGCGGAGCAAATCAGCCGCTACACCCGCGCCACCGACAATGTCCTCCACGCACAAGCCGATCTCGCGGAAAAAGGCGCTGCATACATCCTCTCTCTTCTTAAAATCGAGGCCGATATCAGAGCCGACTGGCCCCTCATGCCCGAGGCGCTCCGCACCGAAGCCCGGCCACTCCTCGCCCTTTGCGAGGAGAACCGCGCAGCCTGGCTCGCCATGCTCCCCATCGACGATCGCCGCTTCGTGGAGGAAAATTACCCGCTCTAATCGCGCACGTCCGCGCATCGGGGTTTCCATCGGCTGGTGGTCATCCGCGCGAGGAAAAAACGATCCGACGGCCGCACCGGCTGCATCTCCTTCTGCGACACCGCAAACGAGAAGTCCTCCCAAATCCTCACCCATCTCCGCCGCCACCGCGGTCTCTCCCCCCCGGCGACCTCACGCGCCCCGCACGCATCGACCGCCAGACCATCCGCAGGCATCGTGCGCGCGACCCGTGATCGCCCCGCGCCCGGCGGCCTCCGGCTTCTAAAATCCGCAAAGTCCACTCGACGCCGCGCACCCCTACGCGCAGCATCTGCGAGCGATGAAATATTTGGTCATCAGTTGCAGCCACTCGCCCACCAGCCGGAGCCGCCCACTCTCCATCGCTGCAACCGAAAAACTCCGCGCCCTCGGCGCAGCCGTCGAGCATATCGACCTCGCGCATCTCGCCCTGCCCCTTTGTGACGGCGGTGCGTGCTACGATCTTCCCGTCGTGCAGGCGCTCGCCGCCAATGTCGCCGCGGCCAACGCCATCCTCATCGCCACGCCCGTCTATAATTACGATGTCAACGCCGCTGCGAAAAATCTCGTCGAGCTCACCGGCAAGGCGTGGTCCGGGAAAATCGTCGGCTTCATCTGCGCCGCCGGTGGCGCGGGCAGCTACATGTCGGTGCTCGGCCTCGCAAACTCTCTCATGCTCGATTTCCGCTGCCTCATCGTCCCACGTTTCGTCTACTCCCCCATGACCGACCCGGCCGACCCGGAGTTCGGTGAAGTCGCCCTCGCCGACCGCATCGATCAGCTCGTTGCTGAAGTCATGCGCCTCGCAAAAGCTCTCGCCTAGAGCATTTCCAGCCCACCCATTCATGTTTAGAGCCCGCTACCCCCTGCCCGGCACCGCGCCGGCCACCCTCACCGCGCTCCCTGCCGAGTGCGAAGCGCAAAAGCCCGTGCTCCGAGTGATCGAATACGACATCGACACGCTCACCGACCGCTTCGTCACGAGCATCGCCGAGTTGCCCGACCCGGCGCTCGACGACGGAAAGGTGCGATGGATCGATATCGACGGACTCGGCGACGTGGATCTATTGCGCGACCTCGGCGAAAAATACGGCCTCCACCCTCTCGCCCTGGAGGACGTCCTGAACATGGGACAGCGCCCCAAAGTCGAGCACTACGAGGACCATCTTTTCATTGTCTCCCACATGGTTTACCCGGACGACGTCGACCGGATGTGCGGCGAGCAGGTCAGTTTCTTTCTTGGCAAGAATATGCTCATCACCATCCAGGAAGAAATCGGGCACGACGTCTTCGATCCTGTGCGTGAGCGCATCCGCGGCGCACGCGGCTACATCCGGAAGTCGAAGTGCGACTATCTCGCCTATGCACTCATCGACTCGATCATCGATCACTATTATCCCGTCCTAGAGAAGCTTGGCGACGGCATTGAGGACCTCGAAGACGAAGTGCTCGATCACCCGACGCAAGCGTGCGTGAGCAAGATTCACGGGAACAAGCGCACCCTGATGCAGCTCCGCCGCTACGTGTGGCCGGCGCGCGACGTCATCACCAATCTGCTCCACGATGAAAGCGGTCTCGTCCTCGACAGCACGAAGGTCTTCCTACGCGATTGCTACGATCACAACGTGCAAATCATGGACCTCATCGAAACCTACCGGGACGTGAACTCCGGCCTCATGGAGCTCTACCTCTCCTCCGTGGGGCAGCGCACAAATGAGATCATGCGCGTCCTTACAGTCATCTCCGCCATCTTCATTCCCCTCACGTTCGTCGTCGGCGTCTATGGCATGAACTTCGACAACGGGGACGGCTCAATGCCGGCCAATATGCCGGAGCTTCACATGCGTTACGGCTACGTCGGATGCTGGCTCGGCATGCTCGCGATCGTGGCGGTCCAGTTCATGATCTTTAAGCGCAAACGCTGGCTGTAGGCTGATCCCGGGGCAATGAAGGTGGACCTGCACAATTCCCCGCACCCGTCCGCTGCGCACGCGGCGATCTTCCTCCCGTGGCTGCGCGCGACCGCCGCCATCGCCACGCGCAACGCCCGCCCCGTGGCCGTCATCGTGCCCGCCCGTAGCGACGCCTATTTCCTCAAGGCCCTCGCCCTCTCGGCGGGACTCGACCTCTTCGGCATCCACTTCACCACGCCCGGCGAACTGCGCGACCGCCTGGCGCGCCATCTCACCCTCACCGCGACCGTGCCGCTGCGCGAGCATCTCCACCTCCTCCTCGCCGCCGCCGCAGAGCGCTGCGGCCCAGACGCGGCGGGCATCGCCCTCGCGCCGGATCACCTCCTTAAGGCCGTGGATCTACTCAGCGCGGGCGGATGGAGCTTTCGAGAAATCGGGCCGACGCCGCTGCGGCCCGTGGTGGAGGAGTTCGAGCGGCTGCTGACGCGCGCGGGATTCGAACTCATCCACGATGCGGATCGCACGCTGCTCGCGCGCTCCGAGGCGGCGCCCGCCTGTTTCTCGGCGCTCTTCGTCATCGGCTTTGATGGCCGCCACTGGCCGCAATGGCCCCTGCTCGCCGCCGCGGTGCGCTGCGCGGAAAACGCGACCGTCTGCCTCACCGACCCGCGTCCCGAGGCGGAATCCCTGGACGCCACATGGATCGGGACTTGGGAGGAACATTTCGGAGAGGCGCTGCCCGTGCTAGCGGAGGAGGAGTCGCGGCCATTCGTGGAGCTGCTGCGCCTACCCGAGTCGAAAAGCGAGATCCTCGCGCGGCAATCCGCGCCGTCCGAGCAGGTCGAGTTTCTCGTCGGACGCGACACCGCGGAGCAGGCGCAGGCGATCGTGGCGAAGGCGCTGCACTACCTCGCAAACCCCGCATGCATCAGGCTCGGCGTACTTTTCCCCGGCCCAGTCCCGCTCGCCCGCCGCGTGGCCGCGCTGCTCGCCGAGCGCGACGTACCACACGACGATGCGCTCGGCTACCAGTCCCCCGGCCCGCTCGAAACCGCGGACTGGCCGGCGTGGACCGCGCTCCAGGAGAACCCGCGCCTGCCCGCGCTGTTGCGCTTCCTGCGTGCGCGAGGCGAGGCACCTTTCGCGGGCCTACCGGTGACCGACGCCGCCGATGGCCTGCATAGAATCTTCAACGACCTGCTGATCGACGACCTCGGCGTCATCGCGGAATATCTCGACCGCCATCCGCGAAAAAAGCACTCCGCGGAACTCGCGGCGGGTCTGAGGTCGATCATTTTTCTCCCCGCGCAAAACACGCTCGCGCGTTTCACCGCCGAGACGATCACGATTTTCAACGCGCTCGGCTGGGATTCGCGCGCGGCGGAACTCGCGCGGCACGCGGAGGCGTGGGCGCAAACGGCGGATCTCGAAATCTCGCGCCGGGCGTGGCTGCGCTGGCTCGCGGAGACCCTCGTCTCGTGGAGGCCGGAACGCGCGCCGGGTGGGAACCACCCCTACAGCCGCGTGCATCTCCTGCCGTATTCGCAGGCGGAGTCGCAATCGTGGACGCACCTCATCGTCGCGGGCTTGAACGAGGGCCGATGGCCGGCGGCGATCGAGGATTCGGGCTATGTGGCGGAGGAGGAAATCGACGCGCTCAACCGCCGGACCGGTCCGCTGAACCGACGCGCCACGGAGCAGGGCCGGCAGGGCGAAGGCCATGATCGGATCGCGCAAGGCCGCGCCCTATGCATCGGCCCCGCGCAACGCCGCGACCTCGCGCTGCGTCAGTTTTTGAATACGATCGAATCGGTCTCGACGAGCGTCGCGGCGACCGCGCAGATCATCGACGAGGCCGCGCCGGAGCGGAGATTAAATCCGGGCGACTTCTTCACGCGTCTTTATTTCTGCGCCCGGGGCCGTGCGTTGTCGCAGGAGGCGATGGGGGCGCTGCGTGAGGAGACTGCGCGCTGGCTCGATGCCGCCGCCTTCCGCGCCCGGCCCGCGCCGGACCTCGCCTCGGTGCAGGCGACACGGACCGCCTACGACGCGAGGCGCGATACGGCCCAGCCTTTTGGCGAATACGAATTTTCCCTGCGCGAACCGCCCGCCGACCCGCTGCACCTCGCCGCGACCGAGTGGGAGAACGCGCTCCGCACGCCCGCGCTCGTGTGGATGAGGCGTCTGCTCGGCGTGGACGCGGCGGACTCCGCGGATGAAACACCGTGGAGCCTCGCGACCGGACAATGGGTCCACCAATGGCTGCGCGCGATCGCGCAAACCGATGCGCCGAACCAATTCGCCGCAATGCCACCGCCGATGGTACTGCTGGCGCGGGTGTCGGATCATGCGAGCGGATTTTTGAAAAGAGTGAACGACTCGCTGACCGCGTGCCACCGCCCGATACCCGACTGGTGGCTCTCCGCGTGGCAGCAGGCGCTGCATATCGCCGCGCAGCTCGCCGCGCGGGTCGCGGCGGTGAAAGGTTTCCCGAATCTCGCGACCGAATACACCATCCCCGACACCGCCATCCCGCTGGACGGAGGCGGAACCCTCCATGTCCGAGGTCGAGTGGACCTGATCCTCTCCGGCACGACCGAGGCGCTCGGCGGATGGATCGTGGATTACAAGACGGGAAACCGGAAGGGCCTCACGTCGCGCAAACTGGCGGGCGGCGACGGACTGCAGCTCGCCCTATACGCCCTGGCTCTGAGGGCGCAGGGCGCGAGCCTGCTCACGACGGAGTTGGATCTCTTCGAACCGCAACTCTCGCTGAGCGAACTGACCGCACAAACGCGGCTCTGGCGCGGGCTGCTCCAGATGCAGGAAACGGCGGTCTTCGGCATGACCGGAAAGCTGCGCGATGAATTTTCGTTCGCGGGCAATTATCCATTGGCGACCCTCGCCATCGACGAGGCGGTGCTCGATGAAAAGTGGGCGCACAGCCAGCCAGACCTTTGCGACGTGGAGGAAACCGAATGACGCTGCCGATCGACAACGACGCTCGCCACAGATTCGTCACCGGGCTTTCGCGCAATTTCTCCGTGGTCGCCTCCGCGGGCAGCGGGAAGACTCGCGCCGTCACCGACCGCATTATTTCCATCGCCACGAGTCCCCATGCGCTCGAATGGCTACCCTCGCTGGTCGTCGTGACTTTCACCAACCGCGCCGCGGATGAGATGCAACAACGCGCGCGTCAACGCATCCTGGAGGAAGGCGTGTCGCTCGAGGTGCTGGCGGCATTTAACCGAGCGTTCTTCGGCACGATCCACGCCTTCTGCGTGAAACTCCTGCGGCAACAGGCGCACCATCTCGGCCTGCCCTCGAAGCTCGATGTGCTGACCGATGACAGCGCGCTGTGGATGGAATTCGTGCAGCGGCAAGGCACCGTGGGCGCGGACCTCACCGACGCGCAACGCAGATGCCTGCGGCGTCTCGCGCCGGTGCGCGAGCTGATGGAACTCGGCCGTGGGGGCCACGCACGCGGCCCCTTCTCCGACCCGGGTCCGTTCCCGGCATTCGATTTCGACCCCGTATTTTCCTATGTCGCGAAAGGCGCATCGAAGAAAACCATCCCGCCGTTGCAGGATCGCCTGCGCACGTGGGAGCACGGCTGGGTGAATGGCGAAGGATACCTGCCGCCGCCCGATTGCACGTCGAAGGCGGCGGAGTTCGTGCCGCTGTGGGACGCGGCGTTCGGCCCGATCCGCGAGTGGCTGCGGAGTTGCTCCGCGCGTGTGGCGGGAAAGATCGGGGCGGACTACCGGGCGTTCCGACTCTCGAAAGGCGCGATCAATTACGACGATCAAATCGCACTGGGATGCGAGCTTTTGCGGCATCCCGAGGCCGCACGGCGCGTGCGGGAGCGCAATTATCGCGTGATCCTCGACGAGGCGCAGGACACGGACGCCGGGCAATTCGAGGTGCTGCTCGAACTGACTCGGCCGACCACCGCGACGGGCTCCTGGCTCGGCGGCGAAAACGCGCCGGCCCCGCCGCGGCCCGGACATTTCTGCATGGTCGGCGACTTTCAACAATCGATCTTCGGCGATCGCGCCGACCTGGCGAACTACCGCCGCGTTCACGATGCACTGGTCTCCGCAGCGGAAGGAGAGCGCGTCGAATTTTCGGTGACGTTCCGCCTCGACGAAGGGCAAATCCGCTTTGTGAACGAGACGTTCTCCAAAGTGCTCACGGGCGCGAACGGGCAGGTCCATTACGTGAAGCTGAATTCGAGACCGAACGTCCTGCCCGGACAGGTCGTGCGTTTTGAACTCGGGGAACTGCCCGATCTGAGCGGGTGGAGGGAATCGCAAAAGGCTCGCCTCGAGGCGAATCGCCTGGCGACGTGGCTCGCCAACCAAGGCCTGCAAAGGCTTCGCGCGCGCTCGTGGCGCGAGGTGGCGGTGATCTGCCCTCGAAAAAGCTGGTTCCCGCCGCTGAGGGTGGCGCTGCGCGCGAACGGGTTCGAAGTGCAGATCCAGTCGGAGCGCGACTTGAAGGGAGACAGCCCGGCCTACGCGTGGTTCACCGCGCTGGCGGTGATCATGGCGTCGCCGCGCGAGGGCTATGAGATCGTCGGTGTGTTGCGGGAGGTCTTCGGATTATCCGATCACAACCTCGCGAAATTTGCGGAGGGCCGGGGCGAACGCTGGCAGATCATCGAGGCCACCCAACGCAAGGGCCCGGTCGCCGAGACGATCAACCTGCTAGCCGAACTGCGCTCCCGGATTTCCACAGCGCCGCTTTTTTGCGCGATGCGCGACATCGTGGAAACGGTGCGTTTGCGCGAGCGATTGCTGGCGCTGCCCCTGGATGAAGCGGAAGGCATCGACGCGGAAATCGACGCGCTGCTGACGCTCGCGGCGGCGGCCGAAGCGGACGGGGCGACGCTCGGAGGATTCGCGGAAGGCCTTCGGGGGGATTTCAGCGCCACGCGCGAAGTGAGGACGACCGAGCTCGATGCGATCCAGCTCATTACTTCGCACAAGGCGAAAGGCTCGGAATGGGATGCGGTGGTGATTCCGTATTTTGCGCGCGGCGTTTCGCAGCGCAGCGCTGGCTATCCGCGGATGATCCGAGACCCGCAAAGCGGCACGATGCGGGCGGCACTCGCGGCGGCGGATCTGAACGAAACGCTCAAGGAAGCGATCGCTGCGACGACCCGGCAGGAGTTGGATCGGCTGCTTTACGTCGCAAACACCCGCGCGCGGCACACGCTCGTCCTCGCGCACGATCACGCATTGTACGCCGGCAAAAGCGGTCTCCCCCGATTCGCGCCAGCCCGCCTGCTCGAACTCGGGGACGAGGAGACATTTGCCACGCTGCCGAACGCGCCGACCGAGTGCGCGGCGACGGAAAGCCAGAATCGGGTGCGCGCGGAACGGCACGTGACCGAACAAGCCGTGGCGCGTCTCGCGGATTTTTCGGGCGACCTCACATCGACCGCACGCGAGCGAGCGACGCATTTCATCAAACGCAATCCAAGCGCACTGGCGGAAGCGGCGCTCACGGAGCAGACGCTCGAACACCCGGCGCGCGCCCGAAGGAGCGAGCTTCCAAATGAGGGCGCGTTGTACGGCACATGGTGGCACGAATTTGTCGAGGGGATCGACTGGCGCGCGGGCGTGGCAGCGTGGGAGGAGACCTTCGCGAAGGCGCTCGGGTGCTCGCCGAACGCCGAGCAATCGAAACGCGAATGGGCGATGCTCCGGGACGAACTGGCCGGCAACGGGGACTTCGCGCGACGGCTGACGCAGCCGGGAGCCGTCTCCCACGCGGAGTTGCCGTTCCTCTGGGCAATGAACGAGCGGGAATGCATCGAAGGTATCATCGACCTCGCGATCTTTGAACCGAGCGAGGGGAATTGGGTGATTCTCGACTGGAAAACCAACCGGCCACAGCCTGACGGCGCCGAGGAACTGCGAACGCACTACCTCCCGCAATTAAGCGCCTACTGGCGAGTGGTGAGCGAGATGTTTGGAGTTCGTGTCGACGCCGGGCTGTACTCAACCGCGCTCGGCCGATGGCTGCCGTACGAGCCGGGCGAATTGGAGGCAAGTTGGAACGCTCTGGCCGGCGTTCCGGAGGCGCTCGCCGAGGCGTTAAAAGAGCGCTAATTGGAATTCTCCTTTAGATCGGCAGCGAGCCCGCTCGGCTTGGTCAAAAAACTTGTTGCCGGCCCCGAAAGTCTGCGGCATATAGCGCTCCCCTGTTTCGGGAAAATTCCTGAGTAGCTCAGTGGTAGAGCAATCGGCTGTTAACCGATCGGTCGTAGGTTCAAATCCTACCTCAGGAGCCATCCCCACGGGCGCGCAAACCGGATTCCCAAGGAGGAGATCAACAAAAGGCGATCAGTTTGTGTTACGGGAACGAGACTTCGACGTCACCGTCTTCAGGCTTCCAAAACATCTGACGCCGTTCCCTCAGGGGCATTCCATCGCGAAACTCCTGGATCGCTCGCTCGTGTGACACGTCTGCTACGGGTGTCCAAGAATAGGTGATACGCAATTCCGCCGTGCTGTGGCCATCGCTAGCGGAGCGGGTAGCTACTCGAATTTCCTCGGGGCGGAATGAAGGGTCGAGTTTCACCGATACTCGATTCTGTTCCGCCGTCATGCCGACGACAGCGCGGGCGTCAATGGACTCGCCAGCGGGGAGCATGGCCGGGAGAAGATAGGCGCAGGATGCACCGACGATGGCGCCGACGAGAAAAGAGCGAGCACCTTTCATGATCCAATGCCGGGGCGTCGGCTAGGAAACGACCACGGGGAGATGTTCCTCGATGCAAGCGATCAGATCATCCGCGCTCACCGGCTTTGCGAGGAACGGAAAGCCGCCCATCAAACGAGTATGGTGACCAGCTTCTCTCACCGATACGATGGCGGTCAGAAACACGATCGGAATATGCTTCAAACGCGGATCGGATTTAAACTGGGAAGCGAGGTCTCCGCCGTCGAGCCCGGGCATGATGACGTCGAGCAAAATTAGTTCCGGCTTGAAATTCCGCGCCGTCTCGATCGCTCGACTCGAGTCGTTCTCCTCCATGATCTCGTATTTATGAAGAACCCGCTTGAGAAGGTGCGTAAAGCCTGATTCGTCATCAATCACGAGAATTTTTCGCTTTTTCATTTATGACCTCCAAGGACAACCGAAACGGTTTCGGATTACCCGACACGACGCAAGAAATATCCGACGGAATTCCAGGAAACCTCGCACGTTAACAGGCCCGGAAATCCGCGTGCTCTCAGACTCGCGCGGGAGGATTTGCGATATCGACACCGACGATACATACGTCGTCGGCGAAGTTGGTTTGGGAGCCGAACGTTTGTAATTCAACGAGGAGGCCGTCCAGGAGTTCGGGTGTCGGGACACCGAGCCGACGGGCCACTGCGGACCTGAGTTGCTCGGTGTCGTAGTATTCGCCCGACGCGCTCTCGATTTCGTAAAGACCGTCGGTGAACATCAGGAACGCATCACCCGTTTCAAGCGGGGACGAAAACTGCGGGTATGCTGTGCCCCCGATGATTCCGAGCACCGGACTCATCGGCAAATCGGCATGCCGAAGGGCTTCGACAGCGCCCTTGTTCCGCCGCACGTGAAGCGCCGGCGGGTGCCCGGCATTCGCGTAGCGGACCTCGCTCTTTTCAATATCCACAATCGCGTAAAACGCCGATGCAAACAGCGGCGTCGCCGTCCGCCTGAGGATTCGGCATAATGCGCGGTTCAATTCGGTAAGGAACGCACCCGCGTCCAAAGCCTTCGGGCGAAGTTCCTCGATCAGACCCCTGACGATCGCCGTGACAAGCGCCGCACGGACGCCGTGTCCCATCACGTCGCAAATGAAAACTCCCGCGCGCGTATCGGAGATTTGAAAGATGTTGAAAAAATCTCCGCCCAATTCCTGCGTCGCATAATACCGCTGACAGAATCGGATGGCGCTCGCTTCAGGCGCGCCGCCGTTCGGAAAGACCGGGTATTCGCTGGGGAGGAAAGCGGTCTGGAGATCGCGCGCCATTTCGAGTTCCTCGGTCATTTGCGCATTCCGTTCCTTGAGCAGCTCAGCCTGCATCTCGAGCGTTTCCTTCGCCAGGCTCAGTTCGAGGTTTTTGTGAACAGCCGTCTCGTAGGTCGAAAGTAGCAAGTCAATCGAGTGGATTCGATCGGAGGTCAGCTTGTAGCGGCGACCCGCGAAGTAAATCTCCGTCTGCTCGCATCCGTTCGCCTGGCGACGGAGTTCCATGTTGACCAGCACGTGCCGGATTCGCGAGATCAGGAAAGCTTCGTCATACGGTTTGACTACAAAACTGTCGGCACCGCACTCGAGTCCCTTCAAGATATCCTGGGGATCGGAGAGTGAGGTCAGAAGGATCACCGGCACTCCCGTGGTCGCAGCACCGTCCTTGATCCGGCGGCAGAGATCGTAGCCGTCCATCTCAGGCATGGTGATGTCCGAGAGCACGAGAGTCGGCGCCGCGTTGGCCAGCTTGTCGAGCGCTTCCCTGCCGTTGGCAGCGGTCAGAACCTGAATGCCGTGACTCTCCAACAAGTGCTGCAGCCTCAGGGTCTGCGTCGGACTATCTTCCACCACGAGGACGGTCACCCCACTGCCAAATGGTGCTGTCTCGTCGTTCATACCGCCCTAAAGAGCATCGTCACCACCACTCCTCCATCTTCACGATTCGCGACTTTGATGCGCCCTCCGTGCAAATCGACAAACTGCTTTGCAACGGTGAGTCCTAGGCCCATTCCCTTGCCCGTGGGCTTCGTACTAAAGAACGGATCGTAAATCTTTGTGAGATTTTCGGGGGCGATTCCCTCGCCATGATCGATCACCTCGACGAACACGCCTCGTTCTCCTTTGCGAAAACGACTACCGCTCCGATCGCCAACATCAAAGTCCACGTCGGCGGCGCCAAGGGACCGGGAGTAATTCCGCAGCGTGATCGCGCCGCCGCGCGGCGTCGCGTGGATCGCGTTTGAAAGGACGTTTCGAAAGGCCTGCTCGATCTTTGAGCCGTCGACGCACGCTTCGGGAACGTCGCTTTCGTAGTCGGTGATGATTTCGATACCCGACTCAGTCAGACTCGCGCCCATGGCGTTAACGGCGCGATCGAGCAGTACGGCCATCGAATACGCACGCATTCCCAATTCCTCCGGGGCTGATAGGACCATCAGGTTCGCGATCACTGCGCTTGCCCTCTTTACCGCCTGTTTCAATTCGCCGACGACAGCTGCGCTGTCCTCCGAATTCTCCTGCGTCGCCAGATAATCAATCCCCATCTCCATGATCGCCAACGGGTTTTTCACCTCATGCGCCACTCCTGCCGCTAGGCGTCCGACGGATTGCAGTTTTTCGGCTTCGATCAAATGACTCTGAGCCGCCTTGAGTTGCTCGTGCGTTTCATTCAACTGGTCGTTCGTCTTTAGAGCTGTCTCATAGGTCGACAGTAAAAGATTCAGTATCTGCCTTCGACTGGCGTCGATGACGTATCGCCGTCCGGCGAACTCCACCTGGATTCCATCCCGCTCGTCGCTCGATCGTAATTGATCGTTCGCGATCACTGTACGAATCCGGGCCATGAGAAACTCTTCTTCGTAGGGTTTCACCACAAAGTTATCCGCACCGCATTCAAGCCCGCGAACAATGTCCTCGGGCGCCGAAAGGGATGTCAGCAGCATGACCGGAATCTCCTTCAGGACGGCGTCCGCCTTGACTCGGCGACACAATTCGTAGCCATCCATCTCCGGCATTTGAATGTCGCTGATGATGAGTGTCGGACGGATCCCGGACAACGCGTCCAGTGCCGCTCGCCCGTTTCGTGCGGCGACGACGCTGAATCCATGCTTTTCCAGCGTTCCCTGAAGCAGGAGCGATTGCGTGGGGCTGTCCTCGGCAATCAATATTTGACGCGGCGCGTCGGTGATGGGCTTGGCGTTCATGTTTGCACCTGCTTCCTGGCGTTCGCGTTATCTAGAAGTCTCGAAAGCGTATCACCGATCGCGTGGGGAGAGAGGACGTATACCGCAGCGCCGCACTTCACCGCTTCTCCGGGCATTCCGAAAATCACGGAAGATTCTTTGTCCTGCGCGATGGTCACCGCACCTCGATCACGCATTTCCTTGAGTTCCACCGCACCGTCCCGCCCCATGCCCGTGAGCAAGACTCCCGCGGCGCTCGCTCCGTAGACCGACGCCACTGATCGGAACAGGTATGAGACGGAAGGTCGGAGACCGCTCTCCGCTGGCGCTTCCAGGCACGCGAGCCGTCCTCCGGTCTGGACCTTCGTCTGCAGTTCATCGGGCGCTAAATAGACGCACCCAGGCATGAGCTTTTCCCCATCCGCAGCGACCTGGATAGGGAGTCCGGTGACGCCCGTCAACCACTCCGCGAGGCCCTGGATAAACCCCGGACTAATGTGCTGAACGATGACCACGGGGACGGTGAGCGGTTTTTCGAGACGCGAAAGGATAGTCTGCAAAACAACCGGCCCCCCCGTGGATGCTCCTATGGCGATCAGTTTGATATCGGCCGCGGCCTGCACTGGGGGGACGACATTCGCGGAAAGCCCGCGAGTTCGCGGCCATCTTCTCACCACCCGCACGTCAGCCATCGCCTTCACGATATCGATAAGTTTTTTGGCGCGTGTGGCGTGCGTGGGATCGTGAATGCCTGACGGCTTTTCCACCGCGGCCACCGCGCCTGCTTCGATCGCTCGAAAGGTCTGAGCCACGTCATTCGGGTCGTAACAGGCGCTCACGATGACGATCGGTAACGGAACCGTCTCCATGAGTCGGCGCGTCGTCTCAAACCCGTCCATGTTCGGCATCACGACATCCATCGTCACGACGTCCGGTTTTTTTTCCGCCAGCATGGCGATGGCCTCCTCGCCACTGCGCGCGCACGCGATGACTCGGATCGCGGGATCGGATGTAAGGATGTGGACCAACAACTGGCGGGCCACCATCGAATCTTCGACCACCATGACGTTGATGGTTGATTGCCGTGTCACGCGACCAGCCTCCTCACAATTTCGATCAAGTTGTTCTGATCAAACGCGCTTTTGACGATGTACGCGCTGGCACCCACGTCGATTCCGCGGTCACGATCTTCACGCGAACCCAGCGCGGTCACCAGGACCACCGGAAGATCGCTCATCTTTCTGTCCGCACGGACCTTTGTCGTGAGTTCAAATCCATTCATCCGCGGCATCTCGACGTCGGAGACGAGGATGTCGAAGGTTTCGCGCTGCAACGCGGAAAAGGCTTCGAGGCCATCCACGACCGTCGCGACGAGATACCCGGCGGATTCGAGAATGTTTTTAAGGAGCATCCGTGAAGTCACGGAATCATCCGCGACCAGCACGCGTCGCTGAGACTCTTCATCCGCAGCGCCGGAGGGGTTCGCGAACGCGATGCCGGCAGCCAGCTTCACGGCGGATTTCAACAGGTCACTCACGTTCAATACGAGGGCCGGTTTCCCGGATCCAAGCACTGCCGCGTTTGATACGTTTCTCACCCGCACCAACGGCCGCGAGAGCGGTTTTACGAGCACCTCTTGCTCGGTGATGACTTCATCGACCACAAAGGCAACGCGCTTGTCCGCCGCTCCGAGGACCACGAGTTCGATTCGCCCGGATCGCGGCAATGCCCTGCCGCCGCGAATCTCGAGCACGTCCGCCAGGACCGCCAGCGAGATGACCCGACCATTCAAGTTTACGGTGGGCCGATTCTCCACATTTCGAATGGCCTCCGAATCCACACGGACGATTTGCTCCACTCCCGATGTGGGGATCACAAAAGTCTGACCCGATACGGATACGACGATTCCCTTAAACGTCGCCAGCGTGACGGGCAGCACGATCCTAAATGTGGTTCCGATTCCCGGGTCCGAGTGGATCGTGACTTGCCCGCCGAGTTTTTCGACCTTTTCCCGCACGATCGCCATTCCGAGTCCTCGCCCCGATAGCTCCGTGACGATCGGCGCCGTCGAGACACCTGATTGATAAATCAGCCCCAAGGCAGCTTCACGGCTCAGGTTTGAGATGCCTTGTTCGGCTGCACCGCCCTGCCGCGCCGCTGCGGCCATCACCGCTTCGACATCGATTCCGCCGCCGTCGTCCTCCACCTCGATGGCGACTCGGTTTCCATCGCGACGCTGGACAAGGATGGAGACTTTTCCTCCCAATGCTTTCCCCCGCGAAACTCGGACATCCGGCTTCTCAATCCCGTGGTCGATCGCATTCCGAACCAGATGAATGAGCACGTCCTTCATCTCATCGAGGATCCTTTTATCGATCTCGACCTCGCGCCCTTTGATCACCAAATCGACCTCCTTTCCCTGGTCGCGCGAAAGATCACGGACCTGTTTCGGAAGAGCATCGAGCAGTGTCGCAAATGGGAGTAGCAGGAGCGTTTTTGTGTCCGCCAAAAGGTCGTCAACCGCAGAAGTCAGGGACCGCTCATCTTCTTCCAAATTGCGCATCAGGGAATGAACGACCTCCTCCAACTTTCCGATCAATTCCCCGTTCCGCTTCGAGAAGTCCGCGCTCACGTGTCCGCCCGCCGATCCGTCGCCCCCGTTTCCGGTATGCTTCCATTCCGCCTTCCATGCCTCCAGCGAAGATCCCGCCTCACGCAATTCCGAAGCATAACGCCGCGTCGCCAGTTTCACCCCGACCATGCCTTCCACTTTGAGGAGAAGCGAATTCATCTTCGCGACGGGGATCCGGACGGTTTCGGCCACGTGAAATGCGGGCGCCTCAGCATGCTCCGACTCGATTTCCGGCTGAGGAGCCGTCGCGATCGGCGAAGGCTCGCTCGGTTTCCGCATTCGCCCGTGAGCATCGGGCGCAGTTTCGACCCCCCGTAGTTTCGACACCATCGCCCGCACCGCCTGCTTTCCTTCGTGCCCATCGGAAGATCCGGGCACCGCAAGTTGTTTGCCGACGAGGTCGATCGCTCCGTTGAGGACGTCGTAATCTTCCGCGGACAAAGTCCGCTTCCCGCTCTTTACGACGGCCAACACCCCCTCCAACGCCTGGCAGACAGACTCGACATCCGCACGATTGACGGCACGCGCGGCCCCTTTGAGGCTGTGAGCTTCCCTGAACGTTCGCTCGATTAGTGCCTTCCGCTGTTCCCCCGGACTCGATTTTTCGAGTTCGAGCACGCCCCTCGTGATCTCCTTTAAATGCTCATCGGCCTCGATCGAAAAGGCTTCCAGGAGCTTTCGGTTAAATTCGTCGTTGTCCATGAGGCAGTAGACTTTTTCCTCACACTTTGAAGTTTGCGACCAAGTTGCCGAGTTTTCTGCCGAGGCCTACCAGTCTTTGCGCCTCTGATTCGGCCAGTCGCGCACCGGTTGCCATCTTCGCACACGCCGTCTGGATGTTCTCCATCGCCAGCGAGACCTGGTCCATTCCGAGGGATTGTTGATGGCTCGCGCTCGCGATCTGCGCCGACGCCTCAGCGGATTCAGAAATGCTTTCGGAAAGTGCCGAGATCGAGGCGCCCGCCGACGACGATTGGCACACGCCTTCATCCACGGCTTTGCTCCCCTGCTCCGTTATGAGGACGGCCGAGTTGGTCGCTTGCTCGATTTCCAGCAAGATGCCTCGCACCCGGTTCGTAGCCTGCCGTGATTGCTCGGCGAGGTTCTTCACCTCCATCGCGACGACCGCGAATCCCTTCCCTTCGTCCCCGGCCTTGGCAGCCTCCATGGAAGCGTTGATCGCAAGCATCTTCGACTGACTCGCCACGTCATCCACCGTCCTGATGATCTCGCCGATCCGCTGGCCTTGCGCATTCAGGCCCAGAATACTCGAAGCAATCGAGTCCATATGCTGGCGGATCTGGGTCATCCCACCCACCACCCTCTCGACCGAGACTCTCCCTTGCTGTGAGACCTCTGCCACTTCCTGCGCCTGGGCAGAAACGTGCGCAGCGATCTCGCTGGAGGTGCTCGATGCCTGCTTTACCTCGGCGACTGTCGCTGTCGTCTCGCTCACCGCTGCGGCCGTCTCGGAGGCACTCGCGGCGATCTGTGTCGTGGCAGCGGAAATCTCCGCGGTGGATGAGGCGAGGACACTCGCTGCGTTCATTAGTTCGCTGATCACCGAGCGCAGGTTGTCCGTCATCGTTGCAAACGCGGTCCCTAATACATCGCGGTCGGATCGTGGTTGAATCTGGGCGGTCAGATCCCCGGCTGCGATCTGACGCACGCTCCCGGCGAGATCATTGAGCGAGTTGCTTACCCGTCGAAACGCCTGCCGGAGCAGCCCAACTTCGTCCAAACGTACGTCGAGCGTTTCCGCTAACATCAATTCCCCGCATGCGATTCGTTCAGCGATCGCGGTGATCTCCGCGAGCGGCCGCGCGATCAGTCGGGTAAGGACGATGACCAGGAATACGGCGGCAGCAACCGCGGCGAACGTCATGGCCACAAGCATTGTGTGAATGCCTTTTACCCGCCCGTCGATCCGCTCGCGGATCACCGCGCTGAACTCGCGTTCCAGCGTGCGAATCTTCACGTAACGGTCCTGCTGTATGCCATTGACGAGTTGCGTCGCCTGGGCGTTTTTCGCGTCGCGAAGCAGCGGGACGATCTCCTGTTCGCGTGTCCGAGCGAACTCAGTGGTCATTACGGCGATTTCATCTAGCCGATCCTGAAGTTCTCGATCGGTTGTATCGCTGGTCTGGAGGGCACCATGCAGGATTAAGCCCTTGGAGGCGAATTCCTCACATTCCGAAAGAAACGCATCCCGTCGCCCGGCATCCGATGCGAGCATGGCAGCCAGGAGCGCCGCTCGCTGACCATTGGTGTTCATCCGTAATTCGACGATCTGCGAAGCGACACGCTCCATTTTCTCGACGAATCGGAGTCCGGCGTAGGACGCCCACGCCAGGCCCGCAAATAACGCGACGACGAGTCCGAACGAAACCAACAGCTTGTTGCGGGTGGAGAGGTTAATGAAGGCTTTCACTGCAACTTGGTGCTAGGGGATGCATTCCGAAGTGTGCGCTACCGCTACGTCTCGACTTCTTCGTAAATGATAATGCGCTCGTCAGAAAGGATTTTTGCGGCATCGAGCACGACCATCCGATCCGCAGTCACTCCGCGAAGGTAGTCCGCACGCAAACCACCCAAGGTCGGCAATGAAGTCTGAAGGTCGCTCGGAGCCACAGTTCTCACCCGTTGGATGGCATCCGCCAGAATTCCCAACTGCATCGCCCCATCGTCGATCAGGATGACTTGGTTGAGTTGCGTAATGCCCGGAGCGGGCAAATCAAAAAAAATCCTCAAATCGACGACCGTCTGGATCTCGCCCCTCAGACTCAAGATGCCGACGACGAACGGCGGTGTGCATGGAACAGGGGTGACTTCCTTGAGCGGGCAAACTTCTTTCACATGGAGTAAAGCGATGCCGTAGGTCTCTCCAGCGAGTTCGAACTCAACGACATCAAAAGCGTCCTCCGCCTTTTTATTTTCGAGCGGCTCACGCGCCAATTCTTTCGCGCGCGCCTTCAGAAGACGCAACTCAGTCTCAGACACTCCTCCTCCGGTCGGTTGGCGATTTGAGTCCACGGTTTACTCTCAGAGGTTACTTCCAGCAGATTGGCTGGGGAAGCTCCGATTTCATACCCGCAGGTCCTGAATGGATTCGACCATGGCGAGCAGGCGTCCCGCGGTGACCCCGTCCGACTCGGGAAGTTCGGCGTGGGGATCCAGTTTCTGGAGAAGCGCCCGCGCATTCTCGAGGCTTCGCGCCGCATCGGATGGTCGTCCCAGCCGACGAAACAAATTCCCCAACGCAAAATGCGCGACGATCAGATCGTGATCGAGAAACAGCGCCCGCCGCAGCGCCTCCCGAGAGTCGGTGAACGCGCCTTTTTCCAGCAGGATCATCCCGCGCAAATAATGCCCGGCCGCGTCCAATTTGTCCGCCTCGATTACCCGGTCGCATTCCGCCAAGGCTTCAACCAACCGGCCTTCGTTGGCCAGATTTCGCGCTTTCCCGATCCTGGCCCCTTCTTCCACTCGAATCTTCGCCGCAGGGACGGACGCGACGACAGGCGGAGCAACGACTACGTCGGCGGCCGCACGTTTTTGCGCGGCGCCCGACGATCGCCTGCTGACACCCTCACGTTCGATCTTTCGAAGGGCGAGAACCCCGGGCCCGTGCTCGACCTCAAATTGAGGAAAGGTGTCCCTGGACATCTCCGTCGGGCTGGTAAACAGCCAGCCGCCGCTGACGAGGCATCGATGGAGTTTGCAGGCGACTTTTGCCGCCTGCTCTCGCGAAAAATACATCAGCACGTTCCGGCAGAAGATCACGTCCATCGCGTTGGTGTCGCTCATCAACGACGGATACACGTCCTCCGCGAGATTCATCGTGGCGAACGAAACCATCTTCCGAATCGAAAGGGCGATCTCGTCGGTGCCATCAGACGCGCGATGAAAGTACTGCTCCCGGACGGAGTTCGAGGCTCCTCGAAACGACCAATTTCCGTAACGCGCCTCGGAAGCTTTTTTCAAAAACCGGGGATTTACATCCGTCGCCAGCAACGTAATCCGCCAG
>JAYTDO010000209.1:0-19943 GCA_043735935.1 Chthoniobacteraceae bacterium | reverse complement strand
CGTATTTGAAGGGCATACCGCCCCGGTCAGTTGTGTAGCGTGGCATCCAAGACAACGATACTTGTTGAGCGGAGCTAGTGATGGAGCAATTAGTTTGTGGGATGGTATCGACTGGAAGCTTAACGCCCAAGCCCCACTGGATTTCGGCGGTATCGTTGGGATCGGATGGGGCGCTAATGGACGCGAAGCGCTTATTGGGACTAAAGATGGGGCGCTAATAAGATGGGATGTCGCTTGGGTTCCGCCGGATGGATTCAAATTCAAAAAGGTCAAATCCCCCACTTTACAAGAAAACCAAGTCCAATACACAAATGCCAAAGTCCTCGTTGTTGGTGACACTAATGCAGGAAAGACTGGATTGACGCACCGTCTCGCAACCGGTGCATGGAAGCCGAGCGAAGACTCGACGGTTGGCGCATGGTCCACGCAGTGGCAGATCAAGGACACGCGCGCGGAGCCGGGCGTAGATCGGGAAATCTGGCTGTGGGATTTCGGCGGACAGGCGGACCAGCGGCTCATCCACCAGCTTTACATGGATCGCACCGCGCTCATCCTGTTGCTCTTCAATGCGGATCAGGAGGATGTCCTGCCCGGTTTGCGTGACTGGCAGACGGCCCTGCGACGCTGTGTGAAAGAGAAGATTGCCCACTTCCTCGTGGCGGGACGGATCGACACTGGCTTCAAGGCGAGCAAGGGAAAGCTGCAAGCCTTTGCGCAGGAACAGGGGCTCGCCTACCACGAGACGAGCGCGAAAGCGGGCGATGGTTGCGACGAGTTGCGGGCGGCCATGATCGCCGGCATCCCGTGGGCGCAAATGGAGAAACGCACTTCGCCACGGATTTTCAAACTGATCAAGGACGAGATCCTGAAGCTGCGGGACGAAGGGCAGGTGCTGCACACCTTCAAGGAACTGCGCGAACTGCTCTGGCAGCGCCTGCCGGACGAGCCGCGCTTCACGGACGAGACCTTGCAGACGGTGATCGGCCTGCTGGACGGTCCCGGCGTGGTGAAGAAACTCGAATACGGCACCTACATCCTGCTCGCGCCGGAGTGGATCAATGCCTACGCGCAAGCCGTGATTCGCACCCTGCGCAGCGCGGAGAACGACCTCGGCGTGCTGCCTCTGCGCAGCATCGCGGAAGGGAAGCTGATCTACCAGAGCATCGGGCGCGATGGCGCTCCCGTGGAGATGAAGCGTCTGCCGCCCGCCGAGGAGCGCGTGGTGTTGGGCGAGATGGAGCTGCAACTGGAGCAGCGTGGCCTCTGCTTACGTCAGGGCGGCAAGCTGGTTTTCCCGAGCCACTGCGGACGCGACCGCCCGGCGGTGCTGGAGCATCCGTCGGTTTTCGTGAGCTACACGGTGAAAGGCTATCTGGACGGCATCTATACGACGCTCGTGGTGAAGCTGGCGGACAGCGAGTCCTTCCAGCTCAAGGAATTGTGGCGCGACGCCGCGGACTTCGTGACGCTCGCAGGAGATCATCACATGGGCCTCAAGCTCACGCGCGAGAGCGGCAGCGACGGGGACATCAGCGTCTATTTCGGCAAGGGCGTGACGCAGCAGGAACAGGTGATCTTTGCCAACTACATCCACGCGCACCTCCAGACCTCCTGCGAAGAGGCGCAACGCCTCCGGCACTACGTCTGCCCGAAGTGTCACGCGCCGAAAGGCAATCCTGAGGTGCTAATGAAGAAGCTCCTGCGCGATAAGCAGAACGCCGACACGGAATGCGACGACTGTGGCGAGCGCTTCCCGCTGTGGGATGCGCTGGAGAAGAAGTTTGCCAGCGAGGCGGTGCGCGCGCAGGTCTAGCAACTGCAGGCCGATGATCTCGCGAAGCTGGATACGCGACGACGCTGGAAGCTGCTGGCGCTGGAGGTGGGAGCGCGCATCACGAGCGCCGATCAGAAGTGCTTCGAGATTCCGGCCACGGAGGACGAGGGGCTGGATATGGAGCTGGAATTCACCAATGACGACGGCGAAGGCACGGGGCGCCGGCTCTACCTGCAATTGAAGTCCGGCAATTCCCACCTCACGAAGCGCAAGACCGACGGCGCGGAGATTTTCGCGATCAAGAAGCAGCGCTGGGTGGAATACTGGCTCCAGCAACCGTATCCCGTGATGCTGCTGATCGGCACCTTCTCGGAGGACGACGAGCGGGCGATCGGCAAGGACAAGCTGGAGTTCGCCGAGGTGCGCTGGATGGAAATATCGAGTGTGCTCAAGCGCGAAAGCGCGAACGGGACGAAGCCGGTGAAGCAGATCGAGTTCAAGGGCGAGCGGCTGGACCTGAGCAGCGTGCGGGCTCGTCCGTCCGTCAGCCACCGCTATTCCCCTCCGCCTCCTCGGCGGTGGCGGGAGAAGATCCTATCGATTGCCACGCGATAACGTCCGGGGCTCGCGCCTTCCGGCTTTGAAATCCGGTTCCCTCACTCGCTCCGGTTTGGTGACAGCGGGGCGGGTTCAAAGTCTGTCTGGTTCACCCATCCAGTGTTCATTTTCTCGCCGCGCATGAAGCGCTCGTAAAAGCCGACCGTGCCCTTGTTGGCGTGCGGGTATTCGTCGAAGACGTGCCCTTCCCCAAACATCCGCGGATCGCCCTGTTCGCGGAGTTCGGCGAGCATCTGCTCGCGCAACGCGGAGGACGCGGCCGAGTTCTGTGGAGAAAGCGTGAGGTTGTTGAGGCAGTCGGGGTCTTTGCGCAGGTCGTAGATTTCCTCAGTGGGCCGCCGACCGAAACAAAGGGCCCATGATGCGTCGCCAGGATTCGTGCGGTGCGCGGCGAGGATAAAAGTCTTCGTCGCCCCGCCGTCGCAATCGAGGTAGCCGGTCTCCGGATTTCCCGCAGGCCAGCGCGATGGCTCGAAGTTTTGCAGGTAAAGCATCCCGTCCTTGATGATGCCGCGTGTGGGGTAACCTGCGTCGATCGGTCGACCAATGTCGGTGCGTTCTTTTCCGATGAGCACATGATCCCGGGCCGGATCAACCACGCCCGATTTCTCCGAGTGAAAGATTTCAGTCAGGCTGCGCCCCGGTGACGCTGCCATGCCGCTTTCGGCCCATGTCAGACCGGCCAGTTCGATCAAGGTCGGCGCGAGGTCGATGAAGCTCACCACGTCGTCGACGATGCGGCCCGGCTTCGCGATCCCACGTGGCCACATCGCGGCGAGCGGGACGTGGTTGGCAAACTCGTATGCGTTTCCTTTCACACGCGGGAACGGCATCCCGTGATCGCTGGTGACGATGACGAGCGTGTTCGCGAGCAGGCCGCGCTTTTCCAGCGATTCGAGCATGCGGCCAAGGTGCCGGTCGAAGTGTTCCACCTCGAATGCGTAGTCGAGCATGTCGTTGCGAACCGTTTCGTTGTCCGGCCAGTAGCCGGGCACGCGGTCGATGTCGCTAAGCTTCTTGCCGCCCTTCGCAATGCCGGAGCCGAACTCGTATTCGCGATGCGGCTCGATGGCGCCATACCAAAACGCCCAGGGCTTGTCCGCCGGCACGGCGGAGAGGAATTCGTCGAAATTCCCCGCGTAGTCATTGCCGCTGATGCCGCTCGTCGGCGCCGCCGCCTTGCGCGCGTTAAACGCCTTGCCGGTCATCAGGCGAGGCTTGCCCTCCGCGTCGTTGGCCATGCCCGGTCCCCAGCCCTTTTGCGTGTGCCCGACGAACCACCCGTGCTCTGCCAACACCTCGCCCCAGCCTTTGAACTCCGGGGGGAAATAGCAGATGTGATTCGCCGCCTCCTTAAGTTGCCACGAGTTGCGTCCCGTCAAAATGCACGCTCGGGAAGGCGCGCATTTCGCATTCGGCGTGTAGGCGTTGTTGAAAAGAATGCCTTCCCGCGCGACGCGGTCAAAGGCCGGTGTTTTCACCCACGGTGTGCCATACGCTCCGGCGTGTTTACCCCAATCGTCAGCGATGGCGAAGAGGATATTCGGATGGTCCGCCGCGCGGGTGAGCGAGGTAAGGGCGACGAAAATGACTGCGAGTATGGCGACGTTCATGTGGCTTCAGTTTTCAGCGGCGGAGTGATGGAGAACGCTAAGACGATTATGGAGTTCGCGCCGACGCTGCTGACCGGACGGTGCGCTGGAACCATACCGAACCTTCTATTTCGGCGCGTTGCCGCTGAAGATGAACTCGTCGCGACTGAGGACGCCGTCCTTGTCGGTGTCGAATTGCAGGAAGCGCGCGGGCGCCTTGTCAGGGTCGAGCTGCTCGGCGAGGAATTCTACGCGGGTGAGTTTGCCGTCGTGGTCTTTGTCCTTGCGGTCGAAAAGTGCGGCGCGATCGAGCTTGGGTTTGGTGTCGGCTTCGGGCTTCCCTTTTCCGCCGGCGGAGATCTGTGGAATCGCCTCGGGTTGCTTTGTCAGCAGCGCGCGAAGTCGCTCGACGATCTCGGGGTTCTGGGCAGCCACGTTTGCGGTCTCCAGGGGATCGCTTTCGTAGTCGTAAAGCTCGATGAACGCTTCCGTGGCGGGCACTCCAGGCTTTTTCCATTCGACCATGCGATAGCGGGCATCCCGGATCGCTCGGCCGAGTCGTTCACCGCGGGGAAAGACATGCGTGATATGATCGCGCGTTGCCACCGACGAGTCACGAAGGCTGCCGGCAAAGCTTTTGCCATCAAGACCGGCAGGCGCATCGACCGACGCCAGTTCGCACAGCGTCGGGTAAATATCCACGGTCTCCACGAAGCGCGCGTTGACCGCGGGCTTTACGCCGGGCGCGGCGATGATGAGCGGCAGACGCGTGGCCTCCTCGTAGTTGGTATGTTTGCTCCACATCCCGTGATCGCCGAGGTGCCAGCCGTGATCGCCCCAGAGGACGATGATCGTTTTGTCGGCCAACCCTTCCTTTTCCAAGGCATCAAGCACCCGCCCGATCTGCGCATCCACGTAACTCGTCGCGGCGTGGTAGCCGTGAATGAGCGTGCGTGCGAGTTCGTCGCTGACTGGGCCCACTTCCGGCGTATCGGAATAATTGCGCAGTTCGCCAAAGTTCGTCGGAGCGAAAGCGGGGGCATCCTTCGGCGGAGAGCGAAACGCCGGCAGAACGATCTTATCGCGGTCGTAAAGGTCCCAGTATTTTTTCGGAGCACAAAACGGCAGGTGCGGCTTGAGAAAACCCACCGCGATAAACGATGGCGCACCGCTTTCCCTGGCCTCGTGCAAGCGTTTGATCGCTTCCGCGGCGATTTTGCCGTCCGGGTATTGGTCATCGGCGACATCGGCGGCCTCATACGCCGCGCCGCGCGGAAGGTTTGCGGCGGATTTGTTCGCAAACATGGCTTCCTCTCGCGTGATTCCGGCTTTCGTGCGGTTTTCCGGGAGCAAATACGCCACGGTTTTTCCCTGCCAGTGCGGCACCGTCCAGGATGCCTGATCCTCGTGATTTCCGTGGCCGACGTGGAAGATTTTTCCCATCGCTTCGGTTCGGTAGCCGGCCTTTTGAAAAGCCTGCGCAAGCGTGACAGCGTCCGGTCGCGCGGCGCGGAAATTGGTTCCGAGGTCGTAGATGCCAAGCGTTTGCGGACGCAACCCGGTCATCAGCGCATTGCGCGAAGGAGCGCAGACGGCCTGGTTGCAATACGCGCGGTCGAACCGCACTCCTCTTGCGGCAAGCCGGTCCAGGTTTGGCGTTTTCGCCGTTCCGCCATAACAGCCCGCGATGGGCTTCAGGTCGTCGACGGCAATAAAGAGGATGTTTGGCTTTTCGGCCGCGATGGCTGTGCTGCCAAGGACGGCGACGAAGATGAGGCTAGTGATGGCTTCTCTCATTCCGGCGAAACGTTGAGTGATTTGGTGAATGCGCGATCGGCTTTCCCGCCTTCTACAGGAGCGGGGTGGACGGTTTTCAACAGCGCCTTCATGTCAGCGACGATCTGGGTGTGTTGCGGGTCTGCCGCGAGATTGTGCAACTCAGATTGATCGGCGTCGTGGTCGTAAAGTTCAGCACCCTTGGCGGCGAAATCCCACTCGGTGTATCGCCAGCGTTCGGTGCGGACGCTGTGGCCGGCAAAGCCGCCGCGTTGAACTTGAGTAAAGGCCGGTCGCTTCCAGTCGGCCGCGGGATTCTCCAGGAGAGGGCGCAGGCTGAACCCTTCAAGATTCTTCGGGGGCGTCAGGCCGGCGAGGTCCGCGATGGTGGGGTAAAGGTCCAGCCATTCAACGGTGCGCGCGCAGACCTTCCCGGCATTCCTGGTTCCTGGCGGCACGATGATCATCGGCACCCGGGCGCTTTCTTCAAAACAACTCTGCTTAAACCAAAGCCCGTGTTCGCCGAGGTGGTAACCATGGTCGCTCCAAAAGACGACAAGCGTATTTTCGCGGAGACCGAGCCGATCGAGAGAGTCGAGCACGCGGCCGATCTGCGCATCGACGAACGAAATCGCGGCGTAATACGCCAGCTTGCACTCGCGCGCTTGATCGCTCGTGATGCCGAAATAGGGCCACGGCTTCGTTGAGGCGAGCGCGGGGGCCGGCACGGTGTCTTTGATGTCAGCCGCGATCGCGGGGAGCTTGATGGAATCGAGCGAGTAGCGTTCGAAGTAGCCTCCGGGCGTGATCCACGGGCAGTGCGGCTTGTAAAAGCCAACGGCAAGAAAGAAGGGAGCGTCCTTGTGCTTTTCGAGCAATTCAATCGCCTGCGTCGCGACTTTGCCGTCCGTGTGTTCCTCGTCCTTTCCCGGCTTGTCATTGAGGAAGGCCATCGATGCGCCGAGGCTTCCGTCCTTCTTTCCAGTGTATCGAATGACGTCCTGTTCGAGCGCGGTGCGGTCGCGTCCCGCCGGATTAAAAAACTCCTGCCACGACGCCGGATCATCGAGCCCGCTTGTGCCGATTTGGCCGGGGTTTCCATAGTGGTAAATCTTGCCGACCCTCGCCGAATAGTAACCGCTTTTTCCGAAGAGTTGCGAAAGCGTGACGACGTCCGGGAGACCCTGGCGGAAGTGATATTGAAGATCGAAAACGCGCGTCGAGTCTGGTCGCAGCCCCGTCATCAGCGACGAACGACTCGGTGAGCAGAGCGGGTATTGGCAATAGGCGCGGTCGAAACGGATCCCTTCTTTTGCGAGTCGGTCGATGTTCGGTGATTTCACCAATGGATGACCGTAGCAGCCTAGGTCGACGTTCATGTCGTCGACGGCGATGAAAAGAACGTTGAGCTTCTTATCCGCCGCGTGGAGCGGCGTGAGCACCGCCACGAGACTCGCTGCGGCGACTATCAGAAAGTTACGGATCATGGGGTGGGGGAGGTTGTTGAGTGGGATCGTGAGAGAACGCGCTCGCCGGAACGAGCACCGCCGCACCACCGTCGCGGCTCCAGCGGACAACGAGCGTCGGTTCGTCCGCTCCGTGATGCTCGTAATAGAGGCGGAATGGGTGCGCGCCATTTTGCAGATGGATGCTCCCGGTCACTTCGCCCTTGGCGGAAAAGCGGCGATCGAAATCGAGCACCGTCGCTTCGTGGATGCGAAGTAGCGCGCCGGTGTCCGTCGTGACGGTGAATGTGTAGTCGCCGTCGGCGGGAGCCTCGATGAAACCGGTGAAAAGCATCTGAAAATCTCGATTGCTGGGTGCGTGCGAGAGGTCGGCCTGTGGCTGAACGCCGTGCGAGGACGGCTTCACACCGTCCAATTTTGCCACCCAGGGCGCGGATATTTCGAATGCGCGCCATGCGAGACCTGGCGCCCGCTTTCCCGCCGGAAGCGCCGGGACCAACTCGGTGTCATAAGGCCGCGCCGCCGCGGCGTCCGGGCGGCGAACTCGCAGCACGGTATCGTGCATCTCCCGCTGCATCGCGGCGTATTCGGTATTGCCCCCGAGATCATGCCGCTGCTGCGGATCGGACTTGATGTTGAAAATCTCGAAGGGGTCCGCATGACTCGCGATCGAGTAACGGACGCCGACAAAGTCCCCCAACCGTAGCGCCTGCATCTGACCACGGATGTGCCCGCGATGCGCCGAAAGGAATTCGCCGTAAGCGGGCGTTTTGCCTTTCACCGAGTACTCCACATACACGCGCGACGGCTGCTGTGTGCCACTCCCGCGGAGAGTCGGGACGAGCGAGACTCCGTCCGTGCGTGCCGGAGCGGGCACGCCCGCGAGTTCGGCAAACGTCGGCATCCAATCGTGAAACTGGCACGGCTCCTCGCTCACGCGGCCGGCGGGCAGCGCGCCCGGCCAGCGTGCGATCGCGCCCACTCGGATGCCGCCCTCCCAGCAGTCGCGCTTGATCCCGTCGAACGGTCCGAACGAATTGAAGAAGTCCGCTTCGTAAGGCTCTTTCAAATACGACTCCTGACTCGGGCCGTTGTCGGAGGTGAAAATCACCAGCGTATCCCCGTCGATTTTCAAATCGCGGAGCAGCCCGATCAAGTCGCCGACGCAATCGTCGATGCGTTGCACGTCTTCGGCGAAGCGCTTGTATACATCGGGCCACGGCTGTTCGGGCGTCGCCGGATTGTGGTCGTGATCCCACGTCGCGCCTGCGTATTCGGGCCGCATGTAGCTGTCCGGCGTGCCGTTCGCCGTGTTGATCATCGTGCCGGGTTTGCCTAGCCATTTGACTCCTTCCTTCGGGAAGGCTCCCGGCGGGAGCTGGAGTTTCGCGTGTGGTGTGTCGTAGGCGAGGTAGAGAAAGAACGGCTGCTCCGGCTTGGCCGAGCGCTGGTCCGTGATCCACTTTTTTGCCCGCGCAGTGAATAGATCGGTCGTGTAACAACCGTCGAGATCGGCGGAAATCTCGCGGTCATTCTCCCAAATGTGTCGCCCGTCCTCCTTCGGATAGTGGAAGTGTCCGTCGTAGTGGCTCACGTAGCCGAAGTAAAAATCGAATCCGCGTTTCGTCGGGTAACCCGGGAAATCCGCGGGCAGCGCCTTTTGCGCTTCCGGACTGCGCTCGGGCGGCCCGCCTTGCAGTCCCCACTTGCCGATTGCGGCCGTCGCGTATCCCGCGCCCTTGAGCACGCTGGCGAGGGTGTGATTGTTTTCGAGCGCCTTGTCGAACTGGTTGTCGCGCACGTTCGCGTGGCCCTGATGCACGCCGAGCAAAAGCGAGGCGCGCGACGGCGCACACACCGGCGCGGGACAATAATGGTTCGGGAGCCGCACCCCTTGCAACGCCATCAAGTCGAGTTGGGGCGTGAGGTGCCACGGCTCCGCGCGATCATTCTTTTCACGGCGTTGATTTTGGAAAAACACGCCGACATCGCCGTAGCCGAGATCGTCGGTGAGGATGAAAATGATGTTCGGCCGTTTCGGCGTTTCGGCGGCGCGAACGGCGACGAGACCGGTCAACAGAAGGACGGCGAGGCAGCGTCGGATCATTTTGGTCTGTCGGCTTCAGTTTCACCCGAACCCGCAAAGGGCGGTTTGTCGAAAGTGCTACCGTCCCCGGTCAAGCGCGGATCGCCGGTGCGGGTGAGTTCAGCGATAAGTTGTGAGGCGAGTTGGCGCTTGGTCTCGGCGAAGGCTGGATCTTCGGCGAGGTTCTTCATTTCGTCGGGATCGTTCCTGACGTCGTATAGCTCCTCGGAAGGGCGTTTGGCGAAGGCAAGAGCGAAAAGCGGGCGGATTTCCGTGTCGTCTTGATGAGCGACTATCCAGGCCTTCGTCGGGCTGGCATCCATATCGGGGAATGCGGCGTACGTGTTCGTTTCGATCGGCCCATCGTGTGGCGTCGCCCGAATCGCCTTATTCGCCCCAGCTCCCTCGGGCGAGCCCATCGGCCAGCGGTCCGGCGCAAAGTTTCGGATATAAAGAAAATCCGCCGTGCGGATGGCGCGCTGCGGATACGGGAGCTTGCCATCGCGCGCGACGTCCACATGCCGCTCGCGACCGGTGACGACGTAAGTGCGCGTCGCGTTCACGAGTCCTCCTTTCTTCGACATCAGCACGTCGAGGAAACTGCGACCGGTCATCACCTCCGGCGGCGTTTGCCCGGCGGCTTCGAGGAAGGTCGGGGCGAGGTCCATCAGGTTCACAAAGTCGTCCACGATCCGTCCGCCCGGAACTTTCGCGCCCCAGCGCACGGCGAGTGCGACGTTGGTGCCGAAGTCGTAAAGGTTGCACTTCGCGCGGGGCATTCCTCCGATGCCGTGATCGCCGCTCACGACGATGAGCGTGTTCTCCAACTCGCCCGATTCGGCGAGTTTCGCCAGGAGCACGCCGAGGGCAGCGTCGAAGGATTGCGCTTCGCCCAGATAATCGCTCACGTCCTCGCGGATGACTTCGTTGTCCGGCAGAAACTTCGGGAGTTTGCCCTTCAAAGAGTCCGGCTCAATTCCCCAGAGCGCTTTCCCGGAGCCTTTCGCAAAAGGGCGATGCACCTGCGTCGGACCGAACCAATAACACCAAGGCTGATCCGGCTTCCGATCGCCGAGGAATTCCGAAAAATTGTCCGCGACCTGTTGCAGGATCTCGCGTTTTTTCGCTTCGCGATCGGTCGCCTTCATCATGATCTGGCCGTAGTGATTGATGTCGCGGCCGGCCTTTTCGTAGCGATTCGCGGGCGCGCCGTAAGGGGCGTCGGCTGGGGTGCCGGGGCTCCACACCTTGTAGGAAAATCCGATGTGATAACCTGCGCCTTGTAGCAGCAGGGGATAGGTCGGGATGCTCCGATCCCACACCGCGCCGCTGAGGATCGCCCCACGTCCCGTTCGCCAAAAATATTGACCGGAGAGCAACGAACTGCGGCACGGCGTGCATGAGGGCGCGGTCACGTGAGCGTGGGTGAAAAGCACACCTTCGCGCGCGACGCGGTCGAAGTTCGGCGTGTTCACCACACTCTGAATCGACGTCTCGCCATCGGTCCTCTTGTAGGCGCTGGCATTGCGACCCCAGTCATCGGCGAAGGCGAAAAGGATGTTTGGGCGCCGGTTCTCTGCGGCGCCGGATGGCGCGACGTTGGACAGCGTCCAGACGAAGGCGATGACGAGAATGCGGCGCATGCGGTTAGTTGGCGCCCTCTCCCTTTTTTGCCGGTCCGCTGGCGTCAGCCGCCTTCGCGCGTTCGGCGACGAGGAGCGCGGCAAGTTGCGCCACCTTTTCCGGATTCTCCGCGGCGACGTTCTTCGTCTCACCGAGATCGCTTGCGAGGTCGTAGAGTTGAGGGGCCGGGTCGTTTCCGGTTTCGCTGTCGGTATTCGCGTTTTTTTTCACACCGGGCCGGGTCGGGATATATTTCCAAGCCCCGGCCCGAATCGCGATCCCGCCGGAGTGCTCGACGAGTTGGGTCCGCCCGGCGGTCGAATCGCCGAGGAGAGCGGCGAGGATATTCTGGCTGTCGGGGGAAGTTCTCGCGTCAAAGGTCTGCTTCGTCAGCGCGGCGAAAGTCGCAGCGAAATCGACCTGCGAGATGAGGGCGTCGGATACGCCCGGTTTCACCCGGCCCGGCCAGCGGACAATGAAAGGCACGCGCGTGCCCCCTTCGAAGATGCTGTATTTGCCCCCACGCAGAGGTCCGGCGGGTTTGTGGTCGCCGAGGTTTTCTTTCGCGCCGTCGCGATAACCGTCGTCGACGACCGGTCCGTTGTCGCTGCTCAGGATGACGAGCGTCTTTTCGGCGAGCCCGTTGCTGGCGAGCGCGGCGAGCATCTCGCCCACGCACCAGTCGAACTCGAGGATCACATCCCCGCGCACGCCCAACCCGCTCTTCCCGGCAAAGCGGGCGTGCGGAATCCGCGGGACGTGGATGTCATGGGTGGAAAACTCGAGGAAGAACGGCGCGCCCTTGTGCTGTTCGATGAAGACAGTCGCGCGTTTCACATACGTGTCGGCCATGTCCTCGTCGGACCAGCGCGCCGCTTTGCCGCCGCTCATGTAGCCGATGCGGCTGACGCCGTTCACGATCGTCTGATCGTGTCCGTGGCTGGGAAGAACCTTGAGCAACTCAGGATGCTCTTTGCCGGTCGGTTCGTCGCCGATGTATTCGGAGAAACTCACCTTGAGCGGATCGCCGGCTTCGAGGCCGATGACGCGATGATTTTCCACGTACACGCACGGAACGCGGTCGCCCGTGGCGGGCATGAGGAAGCAGTAGTCAAAGCCGAGTTCGAGGGGGCCGGGTTTGATGTCGCTGTTCCAATCGAGCCCGCCGTTGCCGAGGCCAAGATGCCATTTACCGACGATGCCGGTCGTGTAGCCCGCTCCTTTCAAAACGGACGCGATCGTCGTGCGGCCCGACTCGATGATGAGCGGCGCGTCGCCGGGCAGCACGCCGGTGCCGCGTTTGCGCCACGCGTATTCGCCGGTCAGCATCGCGTAGCGGGACGGCGTGCACGTCGACGAAGCGCAATGCGCGTCGGTAAAACGCAGGCCTTCTCGCGCGAGGCGATCAATATTCGGCGTCGCGATGCGCGTGGCGCCGTAGCAACTCACATCGCCAAATCCGAGGTCATCGGCATAAAGGAGAAGGATATTGGGTTTGTCCGACGCATTGGAGACGGCGGTGCCGGAAAGTGCGATTGCGATGAAGGCAAGAGCGAGGGAGAAGCGATGGTGCATGGGATGAACGATTCGGGGGTTCGGATGGGAGGATCTCTTCAAGCGGTTAATGCTTTTTCGACGCGAGAAACAACAGTGTTTCGCCTTTGGGGAGTTCGCTGATCGTCGTCGTTTGTCCGCCCCGGACGCTTTCGGTTTTTCGAAGCCCGTCCCAGCCGTAGACCTCGACGGTGTCGGCGTCGGCGGGGATGTCTTTCAGCGTGAAGGTCGTCCCGGCGACCGCCGACCAACCAGAGCGATTCTGCCAGGCCCAAAGTTTGCGTCCGCGACCTTCGAGCACGGCGACGCCGTCGCCCTTTGGATTCGCGGACGTGAAATCCATCCCGCGCGTCAGTTCGCAAACCATCGCGAGCACCTTTCCGCGCGCGGTCGGTGTCCACGGTACGGCCTGAATCGTGAGCCCATATTCCAGGTCCTTGCTCGTGAAATTGAAGATATTCCACGGCATCACAAATTGGGTCACGCGTTGGCCCTCGCGACCGACGACCGTCAAAGCATCCCACAACGCGGTAAGGAATCCTGCCGCCGCTTCATCTTCGGTGACGATCCGCTTTTTGAAATTCATCTCGGTCGTGCAGAACTTCACGTCCGCGGTGATCCCGGCGTCCTTCTTCACCTGCTCAAACTGATGCTGGAGCGAAAAATCGAAACCGTGGCTCATCGGCACGTACTGGACATCCCAGTACCGATGAATGTCGATCGCACCAAGCTTGCCGGAGTTGAAGAGTCCCGCGACGGCCTTGATGTAAGGATTGCGATTTTGGAAGAGCGGGACTTCCTGGTAGCCGCCAGGGTTCACAGTCAGCGTCGCACCGATTGAGTGGACACCGTCGGCGAGTCCTTCGAGCGCGCTAGCGTATCCCTCGGGCGGAATGGGGGTCGGATTGTTGTCCTTCCACATCGGTTCGTTGAACGCCGTATAGATCGTCACGCCCCAGTCCTTGATGCCCTTCCCTCGTAGCCACTCGCTATTCGGCGCGAAGCGCCCGGCGAACGCGCGTCCGATCGCGTGCCACTTTTCCGCGCCGCCCAATTCCCCGTTCCATCGCGTGTAATACTCGAAGAGAAAAACCGGTTTGATGCCGCGCTCATGGGCCGCAAGGATCACCGTGTCGAAGCGTTCCGGGCGCGGGGTTCCGTCGTTCCAATACTCGGCCGCATGCGCCGGGACTCGGCAGAAACCGGTGCCGAGCGATTGAAGGATCGCCAGCTTTTCGGTGTCCCCGTTGATGCCAATATTCCCGCCGCCGATCATGCCCGGCAGGTCTCCGCGGGCTTGCTGGACAAAGAGAATCGGAAGACCGACTGCAACGACGCAGGCGATCCTTGCCAGACGCAAACTGATGGACGTGTGACGCAGGAAATTGGTGGGGTTCGTTCCTACTGAAATCGTGCGGTTAACTCTTCGAGGAGGCTCGGAACGTATTCCTTAAATCGCGGGTCGGGAGCGGGGCCGGTGCTCGGGAGATTCTTGATTGCGGCGCTGGCCGATGAGGCGTAGGCGCCGAGGGCGGTGATTGCGTGGAGCGCGGCCATCGTGGTGAAGAGATCATTTTTCTGCCAGTCCGCGAGTCTCACCAGAAGGTCGAGCGCGCGGCGGCTGTCAGATTCACTGCCGAAGCGCCCGAGTGTCTGCGCGGCGGCGATCCGCACGTCGGGCGACGCGTCGTCGAGCATCGCCAGCAGTTCCGCGCGTGGCGGCTTGACCGCATCGGGTGCGCGCATCAGGAAGCCGAGAGTCGCCCAGTAACGCACCGCGGCATCCGGGTCGCGGAGAGCGGTCAGGAGGGCGGGGGTCGCTTCCGGCGTCAGGCTCGACGCGAGTTCCGCCGTCTTCATCACGCGATCGAGTGGATACTTTTCTCCATCCCGCGCCATATCGTATGGCGAACCCGCCGCGCTCCGGAGGTGCATTTCCCCTTCGGGCAAAAGGCCGACGTCGCGGATGCGGGATTCGTTCTCGCGCAGCGCCGCGCGGAGTTTATCCAGCACGGCGCGATGCTCGGGTGAAGCGGCCAGATTGTGGATTTCATCGCGGTCGTTTTCGAGGTCGTAGAGTTCTTCGACGGGTTTCGTTTTCCAAAAATAGGACTGCGCCTCGTTGAGCTTTCCATCGAGGAACAGACGTTCCCACACGCGCGTCGTCGGAGTAGCCCACATGTAATCGAGGTGCTGGCCGTAGATGAGGTCGGGGCGATAGTTGCGCGCGTAGACGTAGCGGCCGTCGGTGGCGCTGCGGATGCAGTCCACACGCTCGTCCATCCGTCCGCGGAAACCGAACAGGAAAGGCTGCGCGGGTGCGGCGAACTTGCCGAGGAACGCGTGGCCTTGCATCCAGTCGGGAGGCTGCACTCCAGCAAGGCTGCACAGCGTTGGGGCGAAATCCACAAAGCTGACGAGTCGATCCGAAGCACCGCCTGGCATGTAGTCGGCGGGTCTGAGGTCGGCAAATTTCTCCGGAATGTAGATGATGAGCGGCACCTGAAGGCCGCGGTTGATCGGCCACCGTTTGCTGCCCGGCATGCCGGAGCCATGGTCGGCGTAGTAGAAAACGATCGTGTCTTCCGCGAGTCCGGCGTCGGCGAGTTCCTTCAGGCGCGCGCCCGCGTCGGCGTCCGCGGCGCTCACACCGTCGTAATATTGGGCCCAGTCGTGGCGCACTTCGGGTGTGTCCGGGTGATAGGCCGGTACGGGCGCCTTCGCCGGGTCATGGATGAGCGCGTGAGGCACTTTGCGAATCTGGCTTTCGTGGCTCTTCTCCGAATTAAACACCGCCATGAAGGGCGCGCCTTGCGGGCGATTTTTCCAGTGCGCCCGGTTCGAGGATTCGTTCCAGATTTTCCCAGGAAAGCGGAGGTTGTAATCCTCCTTCGCGTGGTTAGTGCAGTAGTAGCCCGCGTCGCGCAGCAGTTGCGGATACGCCTGTTTGCCGGATGGAAAAGGGACGCTGCTTCGCATGTGTTCGCCACCGGTACTCGTCGCATACAAGCCACAGATCAGTGTCGTGCGCGCGGGCGCGCAGACGGGTGCATTCGACCAGCAGTGCGTGTAGCGCAGGCCTTTGGCGGCGAGGGAGTCGAAGGTGGGGGTGGTGGCGTAACTATCGCCGTAACAGCCAACGTGCGGGCCGTGGTCTTCATTCACCAGCCAGAGAATGTTTGGGCGCTTTTCGGCGGCGAGCGATGTCTCGATCACCAGCAACAGGACCGCCGCGAGGCTTTGCAGGAAGGTGATTTTCATAGATCGAACTATTCTCCAGTGGCGGCCTTCGGGTTGCGTTTCAACTTGGAAAAATCGAACTCCAACGGGCGCGGATTTTCCGAGTTCAGCGGCTGAGTATCATTGTCGAGTTTCTGCTCGGATTCGAGGCGCGAGGTCAGGCGCTTCAAGTCGTCGGCGTGTTTCGGATCGGAGGCGAGGTCGTGCAATTCAGCGGGGTCGGCCTGCAGGTCGAAAAGCTGCGTCTTGTTCACTTGCGGATAGACGATCAGCTTCCATCGGTCGTCTCGCACAGCGCGCTGCACTTTGGTGTACGCGGTGAGCAGAACGTCGCGATGGGCCTTGGCCCGGCCGGCGAGGATGGGCGTCAGGCTGCGGCCTTCGTTGCCCTCGGGCGGGTCGATCCCGGCGAGCGCTCCGAGCGTCGGGAAAATGTCGAGCAGGTAGCAAAGTGCGTCGGACTTTTTCCCCGACGGGATGCCCGGCCCGGCGAAGATGAGCGGGGCGTGCATGGAATGATCATACAAGTTCTGTTTTCCGAACAAACCGTGACTGCCGATCGCGAGCCCGTGGTCACTCGCAAAAACGATGATCGTCCGGTCGGCCTGCCCGCTCGCGTCGAGGGCCGCCAGGATGCGCCCGATCTGGGAGTCCATGTATTCGATCGAGGCGTAATAATCCGCCAGATGCTGGCGGACGATCTCGGGTGTGCGCGGCCAGGGGGCCAGTTCCTCGTCGCGGATGACCAGTGCGCCGTTGTCGAAGGGATGTTGGGGAAGATAATTCGCCGGAAGTGGCGGCGGCGCCGCGTTGTATTTCTCATGAAACGCCGTGGGCGCCACGCGCGGATCGTGGGGCGCGTTAAACGGGACGTAGCAGAGAAAGGGCGCGGCTCCCGTTTGGTGTTGCAAAAACTCCACGGCCGCATCGGCGAAGAGCTGCACGGAGTGATCTCCGCTCATTCGCTTGTTCTCAAACGTATGCGCGGTCGAGATGTCCTGGAGAGGCAGTTTGTATGGATTTCCCATGCCGCCGAGGAAGATCGCTTTGCCATTTTGAAATACGCGAAGCGCGGATTCCCCGCCGTTATGCCATTTCCCGGTCATGAACGTGGTGTAGCCGGCTCGCGCAAACATTTCGGGCCACGTTGTTTGACCTGCGAGGTTTTCCTTGATGCGAAAGAGCGTTCGGCCGGTCATCAACATGGCTCGCGAGGGCACGCAGACCGCACCCTGCTGCGCGCCCATGCAATACGCCCGCGTCAATGCCGTGCCGCTCCTGACCAGTCGATCGAGGTTTGGGGTGCGGATGTTGGCGTTTCCGAGCGCGGCGATCGTATCCGCGCGCTGATCGTCACTGAAGAGGAAGAGGACGTTTGACCGCGGCGCTTCAGCCGCTGCGACACTGCCGGTGAACGCGCAAACCACAGCGATGGCGAGAATCAGGGGGCGGAACATGCCTCTGACGGAAAACGATTACCGGGCGAATTCCCAGACCTTTACATCGTCGAGCAAAAGCGAGTCTCCGCGCATGACGAAGCGGTAGCCGGTTTTGTCGACATCCAGCGCGGAGTCGCTCACCTCCACCTTCGCGCCGTTGTCGGTTTGCACGGTGACTTTGGGGCCTTTGATTTCCACGAGCATGGTGTGCCAGTCACCCGGTCCAAACTTCGCTTCCGCCCTGCCCATCACGGCGCCTTTGCTGGTTTCATCCTTCTTGTCCTTGTCCTTGTTCACCACGAGGGCCGTGGGCGTGACGTTGATGCGGAACAGGTGCCCCTTCGCGTGATTGAAGCTGAGATTGAACAGCTTTGCGGCGTCCATCTTGAACGAAAAACGAATGATGGAATCGCGGCGGGGCAGCCCGAGGGCGAGCACAGCCGGATGCATGTCCGAGGCCTTCTCTTTTCCGTGAAGCGCCCCGTCCCGCGCCTGCCATTCGCCTTTCGGCGTCGACCAGGGTTTGACGAGATCGCCGCTGTCGAAGGTCGACTCGAAGACGATCGTTCCCGGTGCGCCGAGAGTTGGTTTGAGGTCGGAATCCTTGGCGCCGAGACCGACGCTGGTGGTGAGTGCGAGAAGCGAAATGGCGAGGACGTTTTTGTTCATCAGTGAATGGAGTTTGAGAGGGAGCTAACGCTACCGTTTAACAGCGCGTAACGGTTGCTTTAGGACAACGCTCACTCGCACGGTGGAAATTTGAATCGGAGTGGGACGGGACGAAAATACTGCTCGCGGCGGAACTGAGCACCCGGAATGAAACTCGCGCGCGCGTAGGCGGAGTTGCGCGAAAGGGAACCAATCTCGGCTTGCAGCGGGCGAATCACGGCCTTGAGTACGGCCCCGTTTGGAGTCGGCATTTCTCGCTCGTCCTGGCGAGTCGGGCGATCAATCGAGCACGGTTTGCAGCACGCCGCGGAGCATCGACACGGTGAACGGTTTTTGGAGAAAGCTGGCGAGACCCTTGCCCGTAAAACGCACGAGAGCCTCCTGTGCATTGAAGCCACTCATCAGAACTACACGCACGTCGGGGCGGATGCGGCGCAATTCTGTGAACGTCTGCTCGCCGTCCATGTGGGGCATGGTGAGGTCGAGCAGCACCAGCGAAAAGCGCTTTGGATCCGCGGCAAATACTTCCACGGCGGCGCGTCCATCTGCGACGAGCACCGGATCGAGGTTCACATGTCGCATCATCCGGGCGATGGTGCTCCGCATGGTTTCTTCGTCGTCGACGACCAGCACGGTCCCGCCATTTCCGCGCCAGCCGGAGCCAGCGACGCTTTGTGTGGAAGCGGCGTCATGCGCGCCCCTGGCCGCCGGGAAGAGGAGCTTGAATGTCGTTCCTCTTCCGACTTCGGAATAGACTTTCAGTGCACCTTTGTGGCCTCGCACGATGCCGAGTACGGCTGCGAGCCCGAGCCCGCGACCGGTGAATTTTGTCGTGAAAAAAGGATCGAAAATCCTCGCCTGGGTTTCGGCGTTCATGCCGCATCCGCTGTCGGATATTTCGATGAAAACGTATTCGCCCTCCGGCAGGTCGGGATCCATGAGGGTGCCGCGAAGGTAGTCGCGGTCGACCCGCGTCAAACCGGTACACAGGCCGATGACGCCACTCCGGTCGCCGATGGCCTCGGAAGCGTTGATGACCAGATTCATGATAACCTGGCGAATCTGGGTCGAATCCACCTCTACGGGAGGGAGATTCTTGTCCAAGTGAAAGCGGAGGATCGCCTTTTTACTGATCGAGATCTGAAGCATCTGGGCGGTTTCCTCGACGAGTTGCCCGAGATCGAGCGTCTGGACGATGAAACGCCCGCGACCGGAGTAGGCGAGCATCTGCTTGCAAAGATCGGCGGCGCGGAGGGATGCCTGATTGATCTGCTCGATGCAGTCGTGGACCGGTGATCCCGGAGGCAGTTCGAGTGCGGCAATACTGGCGTTGCCGAGGATACTGGTCAGGAGGTTGTTGAAATCGTGAGCGATGCCGCCCGCGAGGACTCCCAAGCTCTCGAGTTTCTGGGTATCCTGCATTTTGCGGTCGAGTTGCTCGCGTTCGATCTTTGCACGCCGACTTTCGGTGATGTCCTGGACGAAGCCATCGATGAACAACAATTTGCCGTCGTCGGAGTAGAAGCCCGACGCCCGGTCGGCTACCCAACGCTCCCGGTTGTTCCGATCAATGATGCGGTATTCGTTCTGGCACGGGACACGGCTATCGAGCGATGCCTGGCACTTCTTCCAGAGCCAGTCTCGATCGTCCGGATGGACGAGATTGCCGAAGGTGACCATGCGATTGTTTTCCAGTTCGTCCCGCCGGTAGCCAGTGACTGTTTCGCATCCGTCGCTGACGTAACTCATTGTCCACGCGGCATCATTTTGGCAGCGATACGCCATGCCGGGAAGATTGCTGACGAGCGTCTCGAGGCGGATTTGGCTTTCCTGAATCGATCGAAACAACTCATGCCGTTCGATGGCCAGACTCGCAAAATGCGCGCCTCGCTCGATCGCCGCGATCCTTTCCGGGCCAGGGGTATCTGGTCTCCGGTAGTATAGCGTGACCGTGCCGAGTGTGCGGTTTTGCGAGGAAGTTAATGGTACGGAGCAAGACGCCTGGAATCCATGGTTGAGGGCCAAGTCGCGACAGCCATTCCATCTGGGATCGGTCGCAATCTCGGAGCTAATCGTGGTTTGGTTGGTAAACGCAGCCGCGCCGAA
>JAYTDO010000208.1:0-1901 GCA_043735935.1 Chthoniobacteraceae bacterium | reverse complement strand
ACTTCGAAGCTGGCAAGAAGCTCGGCGGGGGTGACGGTGGCGGTGCCGAGTTTGCCCACGACGACGCCGCTGGCGTGGTTGGCGATCTCGGCGGCTTCCTCCGGCGACGCACCGGCAGCGAGCGAGAGCGTGTAGAGGGCGATGACCGTGTCGCCGGCACCGCTGACGTCGAAGACTTCTCGCGCTCGGGTCGGAGCGTGGTAAGGCGCCTGATCGTGGCGAAACAGCATGACCCCGTGCTCGCCGAGCGTGATGAGCAACTGGTCGGCGTTCCATTTATCGGAAAGGATCCGACCGACCGCGAGGAGTTCCGCGTCGTCGATGGGCGGATCGACTGGATCTGCCATGAGCCGGCCGGCGCTCGCGAATGCCTCGGCGCGATTGGGCTTGATGACGGTGACGTGGCGCCAATCGAGCGGGTTGTGCGGATTGGGATCGACGGCGAGGATCTTGCCGGCGCGGTTGGCAAGATCGCAGACGGCGTCTGCAAAATCCTGGCCGATGAACCCTTTCCCATAATCCTCAACGATGATGGCGTCGACCTCGGGAAGCAGCGCGGCAAGCCGATCGAGCGACGCCGCGGCGTGCTCGGGGCGCAGGGCCAGGCGGCGCTCACGATCGATCCGGACGACGTGTTGCTGGCGGGCGATGATACGGGTTTTGACGATCGTTTGGTAACAATCGTGGGACTGCACGGGCGAGACATCGACGCCTTCGGAGGCCAGCAACTCCTTGAGTCGTGCGGCGTGCTGGCAACTGCCAGTGACACCCATGACGCTGGCGTGCCGGGTGAAATGGGCGAGATTGCGGGCGACATTCGAGGCACCGCCGGGAAAGGACTCTTCCTTCACGATCTCGACCACCGGGACGGGAGCCTCGGGCGAAATGCGGGAAACTTTGCCCCACAGGAATTCGTCGAGCATGAGATCGCCGATGACGAGCATGCGTTTTGTGGCGAAACTTTCGAGAAGCGTGGCGAGTCTGGAACGGAGCATGGAGGCGAGGATTCCGAAACCGCGGGGCGCCCGGTGTCAATGCGGGAGTGGGCCACGAGTCCCGCTTCCAAAAGAAATCTTGCTCCCGACGCTTCGCTGCTGATTGTGTTTGGTCTGTATTGATGGATCGTTTGTGACCTCTATGAAGAAAGCCTTTCTCCTCGCCTTCGCCGCTGCTGCCGTCAGCGCGTTCGCTGAGCCTCCAGCGCGGATCGATGTGAGTGCTTTCCCCCCGGCGGGCAAGATCATCGACGACGTCGTCGTGCCGGTTCCAAGCGAGATTTTCGGCGTACTGGACAAGCTTGGAAAGCCGCATTGGGAGGAAGTCCTGCGCTCAAGTAAGGTGATGTTGAAACCGCCGGGTGAACCCGCACAAACGGCGTTGCTGCTGGGTGTAGAGATCGCGGAAGGGTTCATCGCCGTGGAGGCAGAGAATACCGCTGAAGTGAAGAACATCGGCAAGAACGTGCTGAATCTCGCCAAGGCACTAGGCATCGGGAAGGAAGTCTCCAAACGCACGAACAGCATCCTAGACTACGCTGACAAGAAGGATTGGGTGGGTGTGCGGAGGGAACTCGACGGCGCGCTTATCGAGGTCCGGGAGGCGATGCTGAAGCTCAATAGCGAATCGCTTTCGCAGTTGGTGAGCCTCGGTGGCTGGATGCGAGGAACGGAGGCCCTGGCCGTGGTCGTTGCAAAGAGCTATTCCAAGGATGGTGCGGATCTTCTCCATCAGCCCGTGTTGGTGGATTACTTTGAAAAGCGCATCGCGAACATGCCGGCGAAAGTGAAGTTGGATCCCATCGTGGGCAAGATGCAGAAAGGTCTGATCGACATCCGCCCGCTCATTTCGATCGGCGAGGGATCGGAGATTTCGGAAAAGACCGTCAAAGAGATCAAGGGGAT
>JAYTDO010000207.1:0-21192 GCA_043735935.1 Chthoniobacteraceae bacterium | reverse complement strand
CAGCGGCACGAACGCAAAAGCCCAAAACCAGAGCGGTTGAGCAAACGTCATGGCAGCCTCCTCCAAACCGTCTGCCCAAGCGCCGCTTGCAGCACGATGAACGCAAAGCCCGCCCCGAGGAACCACGGAAACAGATCGCGGTATTGCTGATACTGATCGAGTTCAACGGTCGATTTCTCCAGTTTGTCGATCTGTTCGAAAATGGCCTGCAGCGACTTCCCGTCCGTCGCCCGATTGTACTGGCCGCCGGTGATATTGGCGATCTGCCGCAACGTGTCTTCGTCCACCTCCACCTTTACATTCTGGTAAACGGTCCGCCCAAACATATCGGGAACCGGCACTGGAGCGAACCCACGCGTGCCCGCCCCGATCGTGTAAATTTTAATCCCCAACGCCTGCGCCGCTTCCGCCGCGTTTGCCGGGGTGACTTTACCTGCGTTGTTCCCGCCATCGGTTAAAAGAACCACGATCTTGCTTTTAGACTCCTTGTCCTTGAGCCGATTTGCCGCCGACGCGATCGCCGAGCCAATCGCCGTACCGTCCTCGACCAACCCGATGCGGACCCGTTCGAGATTCTGCAAAAGCCAATCGTGATCGAGTGTGAGCGGGCTCACGAGATACGGTCGGCCCGCGAAACACAAAATGCCGATGCGATCATTCGGACGCGCGTCGATAAACTTCTGCGTCACCTGCTTCACCGCGTCGACGCGATTGGCTCGCTCGCTTCCGATGGAAAGATCCTCCGCCAACATCGAACGCGACACGTCGATCGCGAGCATGATGTCGATGCCGCTGGCCTGCACACGGCTGACGGTCGTCCCGAGTTGCGGCCTGGCCAGAGCGACGATCAGGAGAGAAAGCCCGGCCAGCAGCAACCCAAGTAAAAATCCGCCCGCCCGCGCACGACGCGGCCGCCCGGCACCGCGCAGCGGCGCCAGCGAAGAATACACCACGGCCGGTGCACGCCCGCGCGCGCCCGCAAGCATCGCGAGCAGCGGGACCAACAACAAAAGCAGCAACAGCCAGGGATGCGCGAACCCAAATCCGTTCACGTCCGTCCGCCCTCCACAAACGCGATGGCGCTCGCCAGCAACTCCGAACTATCCGCCTCGGACGCGTCGATCCGGGCGAACTTGATCAGATCGCAGCGCTCCAGAAATCGAGCCAGCAGCGTCTTATCATCCTCGGAAAACTTCACGGACTGCGCGATCGTGGCCAGGAACTCGGGCGACGTCTGCTGCGGTGCTCGCAACCGGAACTGCGCTCCGATGTAGCCGCGTAGCACATCCGAGACGGCGAAGCTGAACTCGTACGGGGCGACCAGAGACACGCGCTCACGCAGTCTTTCCAGCGCTGCCAGCGCGATCTCGCGCGCCGTCGGTGGCGGAGCCTTGGGTCGGTTTTTGATAATCACGATGATCGCTGCGACGACGATCATGACCGCCAAAACCGCGATCGCGGTGAGGCAGCCGTACACCCATGGCGGCCACGGAGAGACATCCAGCGGCGGCGCGATATCCATGATTTCCGGCAGCGCATCAGGCGCCGGTGCGGGGGCAGGCGTGGTGGGTGCAGCGGTGATGGCGGCGAAAATCATCGAATCATCAACCTCCGTTCACGGGTGCGGAAAAACGTGCGCAGCGCCGGCAGGTAATCCTGGTCCGTCTGCAACGAAATGGTGTCGATCCGCTGGCGGCGAAACTGCCGCAATCTCTCAGCGGTCCGCCGCTCCACCGCCTTGATGAATCCGATGCGCGTGGCGCGATTCGAGGTATCGACCTCAATCTGCTCGCCCGTCTCGGCATCCTCGAGCGTCACGCGCCCCACGTCGGGCAATTCCTCCTCGCGCGGATCGATGATTGGGATGGCGATTAAGTCGTGACGCCGCCCGGTGACGTTGAGTTCCTTCGAAAACTCGGGCGCCTGAAAGTCGGATACGAGGAACACCACCGAACGGCGGTGCACTACTCGGTTCAAATGATGCAGTGCGGCCGCTGGATCGGTCCCCTTTCCTTTCGGCTCGAAGAACAGAATCTCGCGAATGATTCGCAGTGTATGAATGCGCCCTTTTTTCGGAGCGATGAACAACTCGACGTGATCCGAGAAGAGAATCAATCCGACCTTGTCGTTGTTGCGGATGGCGCTGAAAGCAAGCAACGACGCGACTTCCGCGGCCAGTTCCCGCTTGCTGAGGTTGACGCTCCCAAAGTTCCCCGACGCGCTCACATCCACGACGAGCATCACCGTCAGTTCCCGCTCTTCGGTGAATTTTTTCACGTAAGCCTCGCCCCGCACCTCGCCAAACCGCGCGGTCACGTTCCAATCAATGGTCCTCACCTCGTCGCCGGCCTGATACTCGCGCACTTCTTCAAAGTTCATCCCGCGGCCCTTGAATACGCTGCGATACTGGCCCGAGAAAACGGCGTTCACGATCCCTCGCGTCTTCAGTTCGAGACGCCGGATTTTCTTTAGAATGTCGCGCGCGGATTCCATTCGTTCAGTCGCGGGGATTTCAGTCGTTTACGGGTGCCGCGGACCACCGGGGACATTCGTTCCCGACTGTCGCAGCGCTCGCATCACGGGACTGGTAGCCCGGCGAAGATTCGGTCGATGATCTGCTCGCTGGTGACCTCCTCTGCCTCCGCTTCGTAGCTCACGATCACCCGATGGCGGAGCACGTCCGCACCGACACTTTTCACATCCTGTGGAGTGACGTACCCGCGTCCCGCAAGAAACGCCCTCGCCCTGGCCGCGAGCGTCAGCGCGATGGTCGCCCGCGGGCTCGCTCCGTACCGGAGCATCCCGTCCAGCTTCAGCTTGTACGCCGCCGGATCGCGTGTCGCGAAGACCACATCGACGATGTAATCCTTCACCCGATCATCCACATAGATCGTGTTGACCAGGGTGCGCGAGCGGATGATTTCCTCCGGTTCGACGACCGTCGCCACATTCAAATTCGGCGTCGAAGTGCCCATCAAATCGAGGATCATTCTTTCCTCGGTCTTGCTCGGGTAACCCACCTTCAGCTTCAGCATGAAACGATCGAGTTGCGCCTCGGGAAGCTGATAGGTCCCCTCCTGCTCCAGCGGATTCTGAGTGGCGAGCACCAGGAAGGGATCGGGTAATTTATAAGTCGTATCCCCAAGCGTCACCTGCCGTTCCTGCATGGCCTCGAGCAGCGCGCTCTGCACCTTCGCCGGCGCACGGTTGATCTCATCCGCCAGGATCAGATTGGAGAAAATCGGCCCGTGCTTCGTCGTAAACTCCGCCGTGCGGGGGTTGTAAATCAGCGTGCCGATGAGATCCGCAGGAAGCAGATCCGGAGTGAACTGCAGGCGCGCAAATCCCGTATGGATACAGTTCGCGAGCGTCTTGACGGTCAATGTCTTCGCAAGCCCCGGCACACCTTCGAGCAGGATGTGTCCATTGGTGAGAAGGCCGACCAGCAGTCCATCGATGAGATATTTTTGCCCTACGACGACGCGCGCGATCTCCGCCTGGACGGAAGCGACCCACTTGCTGTGCTCTTTGACTTGATCGGTGATTTCCTGAGTTGTGGACATGAGTGGCGGATAAGACCGCGAAACCGACCAAATGTTCAACCGTGCAATTGCACCAATTTAGGACTTGAGCGCCGCTCGCGTGCCGATGGCCGCGTTCAACACCTCATTACACGAAGCGCCAGGCATGCTCCGATCGGATTCCTCGGGACGCCGTGATGCAAAGGACAAAAAAACCGAGGTCAAGTTGTCATATGAGACGGCGTCATCAGCACTAAACTATAAATGCATGAGAGCCGACCCGACTCTGATCGACCAACTCGCCGCCCTGCACGGAGATGCGTTCGGTTGGGCAGTTTCGTGTTCCGGCGGCGATCCGACAGCAGGAGAGGATGCTCTCCAGGAAGCTTACGTAAAGGTGGTTTCGGGGCGCGCGCGCTTCGGCGGTCGGTCTTCGCTGAAGACGTGGTGGTTCTCCGTCGTGCGCATTACCGCTCTGGAGCGCGGACGGGGGGAAAGGCGCTGGCAACGGATGGCCGACGCTTTTCACGAGTGGTTCTCGGGATTGAGTGCCCCTCCCTTCAACCCAGCAACGGAGGACTGGACCTCCACACCCGGCGCCGAGCGATTGGCCGCCGCCCTCGTGCTGCTACCGGCACGGCAGGCAGAGGTCTTGAACCTCGTCTTTCAGCACGACCTGACTTTGAGCGAAGCGGCCGAGGTCATGCACGTTTCGCTCGGGTCTGCGCGCCAGCATTACAATCGCGCCAAAAAATGCCTCAGGCGCCATCTCATCATTTCAGCCTCCGACGCAATCTGCGCTCATGAATCCTAACGACGACACGCCCCTCAGAACGGCATTCGCCGAGTTACACCGGCGGACACGACTCGACGCCCCAGCATTTGACGCCATGCGCGAACGCGCGCTAGCCGCCGCCCGTGCAGATAAGTCGTTGAAAGAAAATTGTCCCCCTCTGCTCTCGGTTCCGATCGGAATCGCAGCAGTCTGCGCCACGCTCGCCGCACTCTGGTTTGGCACACAGATCCGTGATTCGCTACCGCACCGCGAGCTAGGCATCTCGTCGTCCCAACGGGTCGAGGAACTACTGGCCTCTATCGAGATCGAAGTGACTCCCGACTCACTGCCAGGCTACCCCACCGACGCCCTGCTCACCCAAAACTCCCAAAACAACCCAATCCAAGTCCCATGAGATCTCACATCATTCCCGCCCTCGCCATCGCCGTCCTCTCAGCCACCGCCCTGCCGCGACCCACATTCGCGGAAGAAAGTCCGGCATCCTCCGGCGCCCAGGCGATCCTGATGTTGCCCATCGAGTTCTACCCCGAACACCGGAGCGACCTCGGACTATCCGACGATCAAATGCACGAAATTCAACGCATCGCAGAAGGGATGCGCGAGCCGGCGCAGAAGATTCAGGAAGAGATGATGGCGCGCAACCGGGCGCTTCAGGAAGCGGTCAGCAGCAGTCCGGTCGAAATGGAAAATGCCATGGAGCGTTTCCGTGGCGTGGTGAGCGCAGAGAACGAGATGAAGTCGCTTCAGTTCCGCAGTCGGCTCGCCATTCGCAACATGCTCACGCCCGAGCAATTTTCCAAAGTGCAGGCATTTGCGGCGAAGGCGGGCGGCTCGCGCGGCGGCGCAGGCCCGAACGACATCCGCGAAAAGCTCCAGCAGTTGCGCCAGGAAATCGCCCGCCGATCATCGGGAGGCGAGCCGCCCAGGGAGATGGTGGAACGCCTCGAACAAATCGAGCAGGCTGCGAAGCAGGGGCGTGTGGACGAGGCTCGGCAACAACTGGAAGCCATGCTCCACCATTTGCGCCGCGAAGGCACTCAAAACCAGGGCGGTGCCGACGTTGAACAGCAAATGCGAAAACTCGCGCAGGAGTTGGAGCGCACCAGCGAACCACAGCAGCGCGAACGCATCGAACAACAGTTGCGGACACTCCGCGAATCTGCAGGCAAACCGCGCACCCCAGCGGAAGCTCAGCGTGCCGAGGGCGCGCCCAAGTCTGGAAACGAGCTTCAGCAAAGGATTCAGCGGATAGCCGAGGCGGCCGAGCGAGTGGAAGACCCAAAACGCAAAGAGCAATTGCAAGGCGCGCTCCACAGCATCCGCGAAGCAGCAGACTCCGGCAACCGGGAAGCCCTCGAAAGAATCGTTCGATCCGCCGAGGAACTCCTCCGCGGCTCCGCAGGCGGCGAAAATCGCCCTCGGAATTAAGACCTCTCTCGCCGATCGCGGCCTACCCCTAGCGCGAAGCGCCATTCCGAGCCATCACCGATGTTGGACGGAGGGAGCGATCTCGACACGTGCGGCAACCTCTGGCGCCCGCGTGGAGACAACGCCGACGAGGGCTGCGACCGCGCGGACTTTGTGGAAAACCTGCTGTTGCACAAATGAATCCGTGGCACTGAGGGTTTAGTCATCGTGCTCCGTTCCCCATCCAACCTGATCATTGCCGCCGCGCTGACGCTTCGCGCGTTTGCGGCGCCGCCGGATTTTGTCCGCGAGATCGAGCCGCTGCTCGCGGATCGCTGCGTGAAGTGTCACGGGCCGGAGAAGCAGAAGGGCGGGCTGCGGCTCGACGTGAAGGCCTCGGCGTTCAAGGGCGGCGACTCGGATGAGCGTGGCATCGTCCCGGGTCATGCGAATGACAGCGGGGTGATTCGCGCGGTGATTTCCAAGGACGAGGACGAGAGGATGCCGCCGCGCAAAGGCGGAGGCGAGCCGCTGACGGCGCAGCAGATCGAGCTGCTTCGGATCTGGATCGACGCGGGCGCGGAGTGGCCGGAATCGGCATCGGGTGTCGCGAAAGCAGCGCGCTCGGAGATGAAGGTGACCGACGCGGATCGGCAGCATTGGTCGTTCGTGCCGATTCATGCGGCGGCGCCGCCGATGGTGAAGGACTCGGCCTGGGTGCGCACGCCGGTGGATGCGTTCATCTGCGCCGCTCAGGAGGCGAAAGGGATTGCGCCGTCTGTTTCCGCAAACCCGCGCACGCTCGTGCGGCGGATCTATTTCGACCTCGTCGGCCTGCCTCCGACGCCGGAGGAAGCGGAGCGATGGAGCGCGCGCATCGGCACCTCGCGGGACGGAGTCACCGCGCTCGTCGATGAACTGCTCGCGAGCCCGCACTACGGCGAACGATGGGCGCGGCACTGGCTCGATGTGGCGCGTTACGCGGACAGCAATGGGATGGAGGGTGATGCCGACCGGCCGAACGCGTATCGCTTCCGCGACTTCGTGATCCGCGCGCTGAACGGGGACATGCCCTACGACCAGTTCGTGCGCTGGCAGCTCGCAGGCGACGAGATCGCGCCGGACAAACCGGACGCCATCGCGGCGACGGGCTTCATCGCAGCCGGAGTCACCGCCGCGCTTCCCGACAAGCTGATGCAGGAGGAAAAGCTCCGCGAGCGCGCGAACGAACTCGACGACATGGTCTCGACGACCGGTCAGGCGATGCTCGGGCTCACACTCGCGTGCGCGCGGTGTCACGATCACAAATACGACCCGCTGCCGACGCGCGACTACTACCGGATGATGCGCATTTTCAACAGCGGCGACCGCGCCGAGGTGCCACTCGCATCGCCCGACGACGTGAAGGCGGTGAAGGCTGCGCTGGCGACGTGGCAAAAGGATTCCGACGCCGCTGTGAAGGAGCGCGATGAGTGGTTGAAGAAAGCGCGTGAGCCGTTCGTCGAGCCATTGCGCGGGGCGAAGATCGCGGAGCTGAAAGCGTCCGACGACGAGAAGCGCGTCCTCACTGAGAAGCCCGGCGAGCCCGAGGCGAAGAAACTCGGAGACCGATTCAAGAAGGAACTCGCGGTGGAGGACGCCGAGTATGTCGCGGCGCTGCCGCCGGAACAAAAGGCGCGATGGGATGAACTCGACGCTCCCGTGAAAGCGCTCGCGAAGCGAAAGCCGGCGGCTTTGCCCACCGCGTTCGCGTTCGCCGACTTCGCACCGGAGCCGCGCGAGAGCTGGTTCTTTGAGCGCGGCGATTTCATGGCCCGCAAGGAGAAGATGGACCTCGGTTTTCTCACCGTGCTGACGACCGGCAAGACCGCCGACGAATACTGGAAAACCGCGCGCGAGGGGAAACTCCGGGACGACAGCACGCAGCAGCGGCGCGCCTTGGCCGAGTGGATGACGGATCTCGATCACGGTGCGGGTGCGCTGCTGGCGCGCGTGATGGTGAACCGCATTTGGCAGCATCATTTCGGCGAAGGCCTCGCGCGCACGGCGAGCGACTTTGGCACGCGCGGGGAACTGCCGACGCATCCCGAACTGCTCGAATGGCTGAGCGGCGAATTCATCCGCAGCGGCTGGAGCGTGAAGCATGTGCACCGGCTCATCGTGAACAGCGCGACCTACCAGCAGGCGTCCGCGTTCGATGCAAAAAAGGCCGCCATCGACCCGGAGGATCGCCTGCTCTGGCGCCGCCGTCCGCTGCGGCTCGAATCCGAGATCCTGCGCGACTCGATGCTCGCGGTCGCGGGCACGCTCAACCCGGCCGTCTTCGGACCGAGCTTCAAGCCGCCGATCCCCGCCGAGGCATTGCAGGCGCGCAATGTGAAGGACCCGTATCCGCGCGACTTGAAGGACACGCCGGAGACGCGGCGGCGGACGATCTACCTGTTTCACAAACGCGTCGTGCAATATCCGCTCATGCAGGCATTCGACGCGCCGGACGCGCAGCAAAGCTGCGGCCGCCGCATGAACACGACCGTGGCTCCGCAGGCGCTCGCGCTGCTCAACGACCCGTTCGTCCGCCTGCGCGCGGAGGAACTCGTGAAGCGCCTGCAGACCGAAGCGGGTGGCGACTTGGACTCGCAAATCCGCCTGGCGTTTCGCCTCTGCCTGAACCGCGACGCCGCACCGGATGAACTCACCGGTGCCCACGATTTCATCGAAAGCCAAACCGCCGCACGGAAACAGCGCGACGGAAACTCCAACGACGCTCCGCGCCTCGCGCTCACCGACTTCTGCCAGTCCCTCTTTGGGCTGAACGAATTCATCTACATCGACTGAATGGCCCTAGTCGGCCGAACTGCACAAACGTGCAGCGGACACCGACGGTGTTCCATCCCTTGGTTCAAAGTCGCGAGGCGGGAGCCGCCGTGGACGGTCGGACCGTCGGACCGGGGGTCAGGTTCGGGTAAAGCAGGGCTGCCGCCTGATGGCTAGTCAGTTCTGCAGAAACGCAGGACTGGCGACGGGGAGGTGCATCATATCCCGGAGACCGCGGCCGGGAGTGCGCAAGTCTTTGACGATGGCGTCCACGGCGGCGCGGTCGGTGATGCTCGGTTCGCGGGCGATGGCGTAGGTCAGGAGCTTCTGCGCGAGGCCGCGGGTGAACTGCTCGTGGCGCTCGATGAGCAGGCTGCGGAAGTCGGTGACGCCGGTGAATTTCTCGCCGGTGGGCAGCGCGCCGGTGGGATCGATCTTTTGATCTTTCGAGTAGTTCGCGCGCCAGCCGCCGATGGCGTCGAAGTTCTCCAGCGCGAAGCCGAACGGGTCGATCTTGCGATGGCACGAGGCGCAGGTTTCGATCGTGCGATGTTTGGCGAGTTGCTCGCGGATGTTGGTGGCCCCGCTCGCATCGGGCTCGATGAGCGGAACGTCGGGCGGCGGCGGTGGTGGCGTGTAGCCGAGGAGTTTCTCCTGCACATAGACGCCGCGCACGACGGGCGAGGTATCCACGCCATTCGCCGAGGCGGTGAGGAACGAGGCCTGGGTGAGCAAGCCGCCGCGTTCGCCTTTGGGCAGCGACACCTGGCGGAGCTGCACGCCTTCCACCGGCGGCAGGCCGTAGTGCAGCGCGAGTTCGCGATTCACGAACGTGTAGTTGGCGGCGAGGAATTCGCGCGGCGGCAGATTTTTGTCGAGGATGTGGCGGAAGAATGTCTCGGTCTCGGCGCGCATGGCCGCGTCGATGTTGTCACGGAAGAAGCTGACGAAGTCCGTGGACACCGGCATCTCGCCGATGTGGTCGAGGTTCAGCCAGAGGCGGATGAAATTCTGCACGAAGCGCTGCGACTTCGGGTCGGCGAGCATGCGATCCACCTGCGCGCTGAGCGTCGCGGGGTCGTGCAGTTTGCCGGCGGCGGCGAGCTGGTAGAGCGTCTGGTCCGGAATCGAGGACCAGAAGAAATACGACAGGCGTGATGCGAGCGCGTAGTCGTTCAGCTTGCCGCTGCCCTCGTGCAAGTGGAGAAATGCGGGTGAGCAGAGGCTGGTCTCGAAGCCGAGCTGCAGCGCGGCCATCGGCTTCATTCCGGCGTCGAGCTTTGCCGTGACCAGTTTCTCGATCGGGGCCAGTTCGCCGGAACGCAAAGGACGACGGAACGCTGTCGCAGCAAAAATGCGCAGGCGTTCGGGGATGTTGGCGCGGCTGACCTGATCCGGCGTGAGGTTGCCGTAGAGCAACGCGTGACCGCGCGTCGGCCATTGATCGAGTTGCGGACCTTTGACCTGCACCTCCCAGATGCGGAGCTTCGGACCGCGATAGGCCTTGAGCATCGCCAAAGCGATCTCGCCCTTTCCAAGCTTTCCAATCGCTTCTAGTTCGGGATGCCCTTTTACGTTTTTGCTCAGCTTGAAGGCCAGTGCCTTGGCCGCAGGCGCGCCATTGCGAAAGCGCACCTCCGGCTCTTCGCCGCGATCGAGATCGACGGCCCACTCGAACCACTGCGGCTTGTCGCTGGTGATTTCCACCAGGGCGAGCGTGCGCTGCGTGGTGATGTTGCCGGTGCTCTCGACGCTCCCCTCGCGATTCACTGCGGCGAGTTCCATCACGATCGGATCGCCGTTGCGGAAGTTCGTCAGGAAATCATAGGAATGCGTGCGGTCGATGGCGGCGGCCTGGATGCGGATGGTGTAACGTCCGCTCTGCGGTGCGCCGCCGCGCGCCATCGGCTCAAATCCGATGTGCCCGCCGCGATAATGCCGTGCGACGAGATCGTCGTAGCCCTTGTCTGAAATCCAGCGGTAGCGGTCGGTTTGAAAAAGCTTGGGCAGGTCACGTGTTGCCTTGCCTTCGAAGTAGAACGGCGACTTCTGCACGTAGGTCTTCATCTCCGGTTTCGCGCCAAATGCCGTCGTGCGCTGGATGGCCTCCTCAGCGGCGACAAAGTAGTGATCGAGCAACATCCCGGAGGTCGTCTGCGCACCGGCATTGTTGTCGAAGCCATTCACGCGCGTTTCCGGCGGGAAATCGGCGGCGGGATTCCATCCCGCGACGTTCAATCCCAGCAGGTCGCCGATGGTCTGCTGGTATTCATAGCTGTTGATCCGGCGCAGCACGGTGTGGGCTGCCGTGCCTTTGAAACGCAGCGCAGCCTCGCCGACGGATTCCGTGATCGCATCGACCTCCGCGAGCAGTTCCGCCTTCTGCGGCTGCTTCTCCTTCTTCGGCGGCATCTCGCCCTTGTTGAGTTGATCAAGAATCTCCTGCCACGCCAGCGCGTCATCGGGGTTCTTGATGTTGGTCGTGAGGCTGTCGAAGCGCCGGTCGCCCTTTTGCTTCTCAGCGCCGTGGCACTTGATGCAGTAGTCCTTGAGGAAATCCTGACGCAAAGGCGCGGCGGATGAAGTTGAGCAGGCGACCAAGAAGGCGGCCAGCAAGAGTGCAGGTTTGGTGAGCGATGAATGCATTGGTGTTTTTCAGTTATCTTTCACCGCCCATCCTTTTGCCGGCTATCACCGGGACGAAGAGTGGCCGGCAAAAAAATGGGCGGTAAAAAATGTGGGTTCTCGTGGTTGAATCAGCCAATCTTCATCGGTGTGAACGTCCCCGTGCTGCGCCCGAAGCGCTCGCGCTCCGCGCCGAACCATTGGAGCGTGGACAGCCAGAGATTGGATAGCTGAATGCGCTTCCGCTCCTCCGCCGGGCACACGACGTGGCCCTGATGCTTGATCCCACCACCGGCGAGGATCACCGGGAGATCGCGGTTGGAATGGTTGGAGCCGTTGCCCATGCCGAGTCCGTCTGCAATGCGAGCGTCATCAGATCCATGAACAGCGGGATCTCCTAGATCTGCATCCGCTCCTCATCCTTCACCGGGTCGATGGGCGACTTCGGCTTCGGCTTGTCCAGCCATGCCTCGGACATTTTCAGCCGCCGCTCCACATCGCGCACCGACGTCAGATACTGATCGAGCTTGCTGCGGTCCGAAGCATCCAGATTGCCTCCCAATTGCTTCGCCGACTCGCGCAACGCATCGAGCACGCTCGCCCGGTTCGACAGGCGCTCGCGTTCCGCCGCCTTCGCGCCCGCGCTCGACTCGACAAACAGCGCCTCAAACAGACGCGCCGGATTGTCCACCGGCGGAAGGTTCACGCCCGCGCGGTTCCAGCACATGTTCGTGCCTTCTCCGATCCCCGCCGTGATCGAAGGATACCGCGTCGCGGAACCGAAATGCTCCGCAGCCACCTGGTCGATCGAAATGTTCTTCTCCGGGAACCCCGCCGATTCCTCCTTCTTCACGCCCGTCAAAAAAGAATGCACCGCGCCATGCCCGCCCTTCGCGCCGTGATCGAGATGGGAGAAGACCGTGAAATCCCCGCGATGCGCCTGCAACGGAGCCAGCGTCTGGCTGATCGCATAGTCGCGCCCTTCCGCCGTCGGGAAAAATCCGCCCGGCCAAAAACCGAGATGATTGCCGATGCAAATGAGGCGCCTCGGCGTGACGCCCGGCGCTGTGGCCGCGAAGCCGACGTTGAGGCTTTCAAAAGCCGGGAGTGCGAGCGCCATTCCAAGTCCACGGAGAAAATGGCGGCGGTCGATGACGGGGGTTTGGCGGGTGTTCATGGGATTTTCAGGCATGGGTTCGCGTTTTGTCTTGGAGCAGTGGAGAAAGTGAAATCATCAGGGCAAAGGCGGCGGCGTGATCAACGTCGCACGCACATCGTCCAAATAATGTGGTGACGTTCGCGCGGCTTTGTCCGGTGTGCGCACGCCGAAAAAAAGCACCAGGCTGCGCGCTGCGCGCGGCACTTGAATCTTCACGCTGAACGTCTGCCAGCCTTTCGTTCCCGGCATGACATCCATGCCTCTAGTGACCGAGGCGATCGCCTCCTCCCGCCGGTCAAACAATGCCGCATCGAGATTCTCCGGCGCTTCGGTGACCCCAAACGCACGAATGACGTAACGCACCGATGCCTCGGCATCCGCCGCGGCGAACGATGCCGAGACTTCGATTTCCCGCGACTCACCGCCCGCGCCCGTCGGCAGCGATTGCAGATCCAGCACCTGGTAAACGCGCGGCACCCCTTTGCCCATCGGTTCCATCCTGACCATCAGCTTGCCTTCCTTCGGCGACACTCCGCTCTCCGCAGTCACGACACGCGCCGCATCGCCACTCCACTGTCCCGGCCCACTGGGGAAGCCCTTCGCCACCGGCATCTGCGCATTCTCGAACCCCGGCTCAAACACCGCCAGCGGCGTCCGCTTTTCCACGCCGCGCTGAACCACGAATCCAAACACCACCGACGCGCTGAACAACCCAATCGCCAAACCCGCCGCGGCAGCAGTTTGCGGACGCCATTGCTGCAAGCGCGCGGTTCGCCGCCGAGGCTGAGCTTTGCCCATGGCAGCCATCACTTCACTGCTGCTGGCGGCCATTTTTAGTTCGGCCAGCCCGCACTCGTTGTCGTGGTAGAGAAACCAAAGCTGGCGGGCCTCGGCACTGGACTTGAGCAACTCCGCGAGTTGCCGCGTCTCATCAGCGGTAAGCGTGTCATTCAGCGCAGCGCTGAAGAGGGGATGCCATTCGTGGTGAGTCGTGTCGTTAATGATGCAGCCTTCGCCACCCGCTGCTGCACGCATTCGGCGAGCGCGCGGCGGATGAAGTTGAGTTTGTTGTAAATCGTCTGCGGAGCGCGGCCCTGCTGCAGGGCGAGCGCGGCCACCTCGATGCCGTGGGTGTAGATGGCGTCCACCAACTCCCGGTTCGCGGTGTCGAACTTCTCCACGCAACCCTCCAGCGCCTCCATGCGTGGCGACCACTGCCGCACATGTTGTGCGCGTTCGGCGGCGAGCGTCTGCATGAGATCGTCGTCAAACTCCAGCCGCGAGCGGCCCGTCACGCGCTGGAAATTCCGGACCTCATAAAATGCCACCGTCGTGGCCCACGCGATGAAATCAGTGCCGGACTCAAAAGTGCCAAACCACTGCCACATCACCACGCTGGCCCGTTGCATCACGTCCTCGGCGTCGTGCCGGTTCGCCACCAGCGACATCACATACCGCAACAGGAGCGCATGAACGCCATTGAGCAGCCGCACAAACTCCTCCTGCCGCTCAGGCGTGAGCGCCGGCGCGGGTGAGTGCGATGGAGCATCATCAGGCATCACCAGAGGTATGTATGCCGCCGGGGCGAGTTTACCGGAAAAAATTCGATCACAAAAACTGAGACCGCCACCTGCCGCCCTGCAGCCTTCAAAATTAATGACCGCCCGCCTCTCGCCCTGACGGCATGGGTCTGATCGAAAATGCAAGCCGACCATAGAAGGGTAGAACCCTTCGGGGATGTTGCGCGGGAGGGCGAAATGGTTTCGAGGTTGACCCCGATTTCGCCCTGATTCCCAAGCTCGCACGCGGCGCGCAACCCTGCCCCTTGCGGCCAGAACGCCGATGGCGCTCTTGCCGGCGGAGGCTGCAAATCGTATGAGGTCCTGTGAACCCGACCCATCAGCACTGCGGACGCTTCCAGTCCATCACCACGCGGCGCGATTTTTTGAAAAAGGCCGGCGCCGGATTCGGCATGCTCGCGCTCGCCGATCTGCTCGGGAAAAACGGCATCGCCGCCGAGCCCGACGCGCTCAATCCGATGGCGCCGCGCATCGCGCATTTTCCAGCGAAGGCGAAGTCGGTCATCTGGCTTTTCATGGAAGGCGCGCCGAGCGCGGTGGACATGTTCGACCCGAAGCCCGAGCTGACCAAGCGCGACGGTCAGCGCATCCAGATCGACGTCTTCAATGGCAACCCCGGGCCGCTGATGAAATCGCCGTTTTCGTTCAAGCAATACGGCGAATCCGGCGCGTGGGTTTGCGAGCATTACCCGAACGTCGCGCAGCACGTGGACGACTTCGCTTTCGTGAAATCTTTCTACAGCGAATCGAACGACCACGTCCCGGCGCTCTATCAAATCAACACCGGCATTCCGCGCGCAGGCTTTCCCAGCGCGGGCTCGTGGGTGACCTACGGGCTCGGCTCCGAGAATCAGAATCTGCCGGGCTACGTCGTGCTAGGAAACAATCAGGGCGTGAAGGGTGGCAACCTCAACTGGAGCTCCGGGTTCCTGCCGACGACTTATCAAGGCACGCTCTTCCGCGCCGGCGACACGCCGGTCATCAATCTCACGCGACCCGGCGATGTCACGCGCGCCGACCAGCGCGCGCAGCTCGACTTCATGGCGAAACTCAACGAGCGGCATCTGCAGGAGCGGCCCGGCGAGGCGGAGCTGCTCGGGCGCATCCAGAGCTTCGAGCTGGCGTATCGCATGCAGGCCGAGGCGACCGATCTCGTGGACTTCAAGACTGAGTCCGCCGCCACGCGCGAGATGTATGGCATCGACAACGACGAGACGCGTTCCTACGGCTCGAAATGCCTGATGGCGCGTCGGCTCGTGGAGCGCGGCGTGCGTTTTGTGCAGGTCTATAGCGACGGCGAATGGGACGCGCACAGCGATCTCAACGGCAACCACAAGGGCCACTGCCGTGCGACCGACAAACCGATCCACGCCCTGCTCACCGATCTCAAACGCACCGGGCTCATCGACAGCACGCTCGTCATCTGGGGCGGCGAATTCGGCCGCATGCCCGTCTCGCAAGGCAACGGCGGACGCGACCACAACCCGAACGGTTTCGGCATGTTTCTGACCGGCGCCGGAATCAAGCGCGGCACCAGCTACGGCGAACTCGACGAGATCGGCTACCGCGCCGCCGTCGATCGCGTCTCCGTCCACGATCTCCACGCCACGATGCTGCACCTGCTCGGCATCGATCACAAACAGCTCACCTATCTCCACAACGGCCGCCGCTACCGGCTGACCGATGTGGCGGGCGAAGTTTTAAGGAAGATCCTAGCCTGATCGACAAACTCTACCGTCCAAACCCTGCGGCGGCCAACGTCACTCCGCCGCGTTGTGAATAACCAATTGCTGGAACGGGATGATCCATCCCTGGTCTTCGCAGGCGTCGACGCAGGCTCTTTGCATCACGCGCGGAATATTGGAAAACTGTGCGGCGGTCGAACCGTCAAAATCGCCGATGATGTCGTAATCGAGCGACGAAGCGCCCGCCGCGGCGAAACTCACGTTGAGGTTTGCGATGTGCTCGTGGTCGATGTGCTTGAGCAGTTCGCGGAGGACGCATCCTTTGAGGTGCTCGGGGATACGGGTCGTCGCGATCGACTGGTGCCGGTAGTCGACGACGAATCGTGAGGCAACGCGAAACCCCAGCGAGAGATTGCGTGGATTATTTTCGAGAAACGCCTGGGTCCGATACGTCTTGGCGCCCCTCCGAGCGGGATAGCCTGGACGACGTCCGGGGTTTGAAGTGTCACGCGCCCGAAAAACTGGTCATCCAAGAGGATCCAGTCTCCTTCTTCACACGGGAACCAGCGCTCGGCCTTGTCGAAGCGGCGCGAGACAAGGGTGAGAACATCGCGGAGAGGAAGGCGCAAGCGACCTCCCGTGAGCGAGGGATTGATCAGATCGCAAAAAAACGTGGAGCCGCTTCACCTGCCACGGGATTCCGAGAAGATTGAGTCGCTCGCCTTCGCGCACGCTGCCGAGATTGAGGACGAGCCTCGCCTGTTCGTAAAACCGCGGGACAGTATGGCGCCCGAAAAAGCCCACGCCAGCGAGAAGCAGGATCGCGAAGGTGAGAAGAAGCCAATCGCCGCTGGCATACAAAACCAACAAGGCGCAAAGCGCCGCCGCAGTGACCGAGAATAATGCGAACGCGAGCTCGATGACCCGCCACCAAATCGTCGGCATTTGAAAGTGCTGTGCCAATCGCGTCCGGGCGATGGCACGGGGCAGGAGCCGCAGGATGAAAAAAACCCCGCGAACGTCACGATAGCGATGAACAGATTCAGACCCCGGCGATCACGAAACCGGTCATGAAAAGCGTGACATAGTCGGTGATCGAGCGGCGCTCCTGCAGTCGTTCACCGAGTTGCAACCGCGCGACATTCAGCCTGCCTTCGATCTCCGAGCGCCTGTTTTTCCACTCGGAGCGGAAACGATCGAGCTCCTTCCGAAGCATTGGTTCCTTGGTCACGACCGTGAGTTCCTCGATGTGTGCGAGTGCCTTGTCAGCACGGGCCAGGCGCTGCTCGCCGTCGCGGATTTGTCGGCGCAACGACTCGACATCGCGGAGCTTTTGCGTGGTTTCCTTGAGATTGCTGACCAGCGGACGCAGCAGTTCCTGCACTTCCGCTGTGGCATCCCATTTGGTGACGCCCGTCTCATCCAGTTCCCGGGATTCGATGCCGGTTGCGGTGGTTTCGAGCACTGAAGCGAGCTTGGCGCGCTGTTCTTCGAGAGCGGTGAGTTGCTGTGCTTCCGCCGGCGTCCTCTCTTTCTTCGACCGAAGGTCCGCGAGTTGGGAGTCGACGCCGGCGAGCGACGCGTCGATCTCGCGGAGCGAGACCAGCGCGGCGGGCTCCTCAATGGCCACCGTTGCCGCAGCAGGCGCAGGAGGGTTTTCCTAAGCGAACCCGGGCGAGACCGCGATGCTCAGAGCAAGACGGAAGGCGTTTGCGAGACGGGCGAGACGGTGCAGGGCGGGGTCACTGATTGCGGCGGCCATTCGGAAAGGTCGACGCGATGGCATCGGCGAGTTGCGAGAGGAGTCGGCTTTCAGCAGCCACGACGGCTTCGTAACCGTCGCCCTTAACAGGTTCGGTGAAATTGCCCGCCTGGCGGACGATGGTCTTGCCGCTTTGTTTATCGTCGATGGTCCAAGCCGTCTGGAGGATGGCGTCTCCGCCGGAGATGGCGTGGAATTGGCGGACGTCGAGCCGGACTTGATACCGGATCTGCGTGGTGGGATCCCAAGGGTAAAGGTGGAGGTTTCCCGTACCCAATCGACGCGCGAGATTGGTGCCGAGGACCCGGGTAGTGGTCTCCCTCAATGATCCCGCCCAACGCCGTTCGTATGGGACTTCGAACCGGTTTGCTTCGCTTTGAAATACGAGTTCGGCGCGGTCGACGTAGTCAGGGAGAATCACGGGACCAACGCCGAGGGCCACGCCGGAAACGTCGCTCGGAGCAGGGCCGTCGGAACTGAGACGGTAATAAGTCTCCGGGGTGCTGCACGCGGCGAGCGCGAGCATGGGGGCGAGGAGGAATGCGCGGAAGTTCATCATGAAAAGTGCAGGTCAGCGTTTGCCTTTGGGAGGGGCGACAGTGCCGGAGGGGTTTCCCCAAATCAGGGAACTCGGTTTTCGTTCGATGGTGGAACTGAGCGAATCGATCGAGCGCATTGCGTTGCTCAGATCGGAAATGGTCGAGACGAGTTCGCGATAAATGGTGGAGTTTTCGTTAAAGCCTTCGACGGTCTTTTGCAGGGAGGTGAGAGATTTTTTCAGATCGGCTGGAATGGCTTGTGTGTCTTTCGACGAGAGCAACTTGTCGAGGCTGGCCGCGGCGCTTTTGAGGTCGATGGCAGCGGTTTTGATCTCGGCGAGCGCATCGGCGGCGTTGTCAACCGCCGCCTCGAGTTTGAGGTTTTGGATCTTGTCCAGGACGGCGGTGAGCTTGTCCTGGAGCTGACTCAGGCCCACGGAGACGGTAGGAAGCGTGCGGTATTCGCCGACATCGACGATCTCGGCCGGCAGGGCATCCTTTTGCAAATCAAGGTCCACGTACAACTGCCCGGTAAGGAGGTTGCCCGTGCGAAGACTCGCCCGAAGCCCGTTTCGGACGCTTTGCGCGATCATCGCCGCGCCGGCCGTGCTGTCGTCCTCGGCTATATCAGTGATGAGGCTCGGGTCGATCTTGATGAGGACCGGGACACGGCGCTCGGGATCGTTGGGCAGGTAGTCGAACGAGATGCCGATGACGGTGCCGATGCGGATGCCGCGAAACTCGACGGGCGCCTCCGCACTAAGTCCGCGGACGCTGTCTTTGAAAAGGAGCAGGTACGTCAGGCGCGGGTTGAGCGAGGTTTCTTCCGTGTCGTCGAAGCTTTCATAAAGTGCGAATGCGCTACCATCCTTGGCGGGTTGGACATGGGCGCCGTCCAGCGCGGTATCAAATGCCACTCCCCCCGCGACGAGGGATTCGAGGGTGCCGGTCCGGAGGCGGACACCGTTGACGCCGATGTCGAGGTCGATGCCGCTGACGTTCCAGAAGCGGGTGCGGTTGGTGATGAGCTTGCCGAAGTCGCCCTCGATGAAGGCGGCGAATTCGACGCGTCCGTTTCGCATGTTGAGGGTCTGACTTTCGATGCGCCCGACCTTGATGCCTCGGTAGGAGACCGATGATCCCGGGCCGACGGATCCCGCTTTATCAGCGACGAGGGTGACATGCAGACCGGGGACGCCCTGGGGAGTCACCGGAGGATTCTCAAGGCCTTGGAATCTCCGCGCCAAAGAGCGTGAGGTGCCCGGGTCGACTTCGATGTAGGTACCGGATACGAGCGTGCCCAGGCCCGTGATGCCCGAGCCGCCGAATCGTGGCCGGACGACCCAAAAGCGGGTGTCCCGCTTTAGGAGGTCCGCGGAATCGCGATCGATGCGAAGCATCGTGACGACGCCTTTCAGATCGGGTGCCAACCGCACGGACTCCACCGTGCCGATGCTCACACTGCGACACTGGACTGCGGTCTTTCTCGCGGCGACGCCTTCGGCAGTCTCGAAGCGAACCTCGACCAGCGGCCCCTGCGAAGCATAGTGCTGCCAGACGAGCCAGAGCCCGAGAAGGGCCGCGATGATGGGGATGACCCAAACAGGCGACAATCGGCGGCGCTCTTGCACGACGCTCGCGAGCGGGACCGCGGGGTCGTCGATTTCAAAGTCTTGGTTCATGGCTTGGTTGGGGATGCAGCGCGCGGACCGCCGGCGGCGTCCCAGATGAGTCGAGGGTCAAAGGACATCGCGGCCAACATGGTCAGCACGACGACACCGGCAAAGGCGAGCGCAGCCGGGCCTGGTTCGATGGACATCAAGGAACCGAGTTGCACGACTGCGACGAGGATGGCTACGACGAAAACATCGACCATCGACCAGCGACCGACAAGCTCCGTGAGGCGATAGACGCGGGTCATGGCTCGCGGCCGGGTGCAACTCCTGGTCGAGCAGCAGAGGGTGACGATGGAGATGATCTTCAAAATGGGGATGACGACGCTGGCAGTGAAAACCACCAGGGCGATCGGATAGGCGCGGTGCTCCCAAAACATCACCACTCCGCCGAGGATCGTATTTTCTTCGCCGCCGCCAATGCGTTGGGCTTTCATGATCGGAAGCAAGTTCGCGGGAAGGTAGAGGATGGCCGCGGCGATGGTCAGCGCCCAGGTCCGCTGCAGGCTGTGTGGCTTTCTGAGATGAAGCGCGGCGGCGCAGCGCGAGCAATTCCGGCGTTCGAAAGGTTGCACTTTTCCACACCAGTGACACGTCGCGAGTCCGCGCGCAGCGGCCGTCTCCGGTGCGAACGCCGTCATGCGCGCGAAGCCTCCAGTCGATTCCAGAGCTCATACCGATCGATCGCCGATACCGATCCAGCCAGGCAGACGATCAGCCCGGCGAAAGCCCAGAATGAGACACCGAGCGTGACCGTGGCGATGTCGCCCAGTTTCAGGAGGCTGACGAGCACGCCAAGGAGGAAGACTTCGATCATATTCCAAGTATCGGTGCCGTAGACCCAGCGGCAGACGCGGATCGCGCCGGGAAAGCGCCGGCCATGAACCAGCGGCAGCAGCAGGTAAAGCATCCCGGTGATCATCAGCAGCGGCGCGCCGAGGATGAAAATGCCGACCGCCGCCGCCAACCAAGGACTGCCGTGGGACTGGAGCGCGGAGACGCTCTGCGAGAGCACGATGCGGCTGACCTGACCACCGGCTTCGAGTTCGATGAAAGGAAAGATATTCGCCACCACAAAGAACGTGGCGGCACTCACGGCCAGCGCCGCCGCGCGATGGACGGCATTCGGGCGGTGGGAAAAGAGTTTCGCGGCACAGTGTGGGCACACCACCGATTCACCCACCTCCGGCTCGGGCGTCTGAAAGAGAGCATCGCAATCGTGGCAGGCGATCAACGCCCTGTCCCGCGCTGGAGACTTCGAGGCGGACGACGCAGGCGGGAACATGGTTTACACGTTTGGTCCGGCGCGGCGGAATGGCAACCGCCATTTAGCCGCGAGTCTCCGCGAGGTTACCCGTGGCGCTTGTTGAACCGTGCTACCTCACGGTCGCTTTCGCGCTTGTTGGCCCGCTCCTTCAAATCTTCACGTTTGTCGTGCGACTCCTTTCCTTTCGCCAGTCCGAGTTCGAGCTTCACGCGGGCGTCTTTCCAATACATGCGGGTGGCAACGATCGTGTGCCCCTTGATCTGGGTGAGCGCCTGCAACTTTTCGATCTCGCCCTTGTGCAGCAAAAGACGACGGGAGCGTTTAGACTCATGCTGCTCGTGGCTCGCCCGCGCATAAGGCTGGA
>JAYTDO010000206.1:0-11148 GCA_043735935.1 Chthoniobacteraceae bacterium | reverse complement strand
GTAAACCTTCTCTTCCTTGGTGCCCTTTTCCTCCTTCAGGAGGAAAGTGACATGCAGCGGAGCCGAGAACGTCTGGCTTTCGCGCATCGCCTCGCGCTGGCTGAGCTTCGGTTCGCCGATCTCGTAGCTCGCGAAATCCAGCGTGCACTTTTCGTCGTAGCTGGTGATCGGGAACACCTCCCGGAAGACTGCCTGCAAGCCCGTTTCTTTGCGCTTGCTCAGCGGCACGTCGGTCTGAAGGAATTCGACATAAGAGTCGAGCTGCACTTCAATAAGGTTTGGCGGATCGATGACCTCGCGGATTTTGCCGAAATATTTGCGCTCTGACATGGTGTTTTTCTCGATCTTGCTGTGCCTTGGGTTTCACTCAACGCCCTCTACGCGACACAGCGAACGAGGAAGAGCGGGAGATAATTCAGGGTTGAGAATCAGGCCTGCGACGCAAAAAACGCGCAGAGGCACAGCGACGCAGGGGACTCAATGAATCCCCTGCGTCGCGGTGTCTCTGCGGCAGAATGGCGATACGGGCGGCGGCGATGCTCAAAGACAAATGAAGCGAGGGGGGTTAGCCCTCGCCAAAAAAGTGGAGGGTGACCTTGTAGCTATTTTCATGCACTAGCAAGGACAATGTTTCCATTTTTAAAAGTATCTCTTCGGCTCTCAAATCACCCGATTCCGGCGTTTCCTGCTCGCCACGCGCCGCACGTTCCGCCATTCCATCGCCCGAATGAAAATCCTCCTCGCTGCCAGCGAATTGGCCCCGGTCGCCCGCACGGGAGGCTTGGGCGACGTGATCGAAGCCCTGCCGGTCGCCCTCGCCGCTCGCGGCCACGAAGTCAGCGTCGTGGTTCCCTGCTACCGGGGCCTTCGCGAAGACGCCCGGCTCGGCGCTGTCACGACCGGGGTCGTCATCCCAATCCAGGTCGGGGATCGGCGGCTGGAGGCTGAAATCCTCCACGCGACCGCTCCGAATGGCGTCCAGATTTTTCTCGTGCGGCTGGATGAGTTTTTTGACCGCCCCGGTCTCTACGGTTCCGCGGGTGAGAGTTTCGGCGATAATGCGGCGCGGTATATCGGGTTCTCAAAGGCAGTCGTGGAACTCTCCCGGCGACTCGTCCCACCGCCGGACATCGTCCACGTGCACGATTGGCAAACGGCTCTCATACCCGTTCTGATGAAGGATCGTCGGCTCCCCTTCAAAAGCGTCCTAACCATCCACAATCTCGCCTACCAAGGCAGCTTCTGGGCAAATGACTTTGCCCTCACGAACTTACCCGGTCACTTCTTCAGTGCGCAGGGGGTTGAGTTTTATGGAAACCTCAACTTCCTCAAGGGCGGCATCCTATACGCCGACCAGGTCATGACCGTGAGTGACCGATACGCTCGCGAAATCCAGACACCCGAATACGGCTGCGGGCTCGACGCCGTGCTTCGAGAGCATTCCGGGAAACTTTCCGGAGTACTGAATGGCGCCGACTATGAAACGTGGAACCCGGCGACGGACAAATATATCCCGATGCGCTACTCCGCGGACGACCTGGCGGGAAAATTGGCGGCCCGCGAGGCGCTGCTCGCGGAATGCGGGCTTGCACCCGAGCCCCGCGGCCCGGTCTTCGGCATGGTCTCCCGCCTGGCCGAACAAAAGGGCCTCGACCTTCTCCTGCCACTGCTCGATCGCATGCTGGCCGACGATGTGCGCCTCGTCATCCTCGGCGAAGGCGACACCGCCTACGAACGCGAACTCCTCATCGCCACGAAACGCCACCCCGAACGTTTCTGCTATCGCAAAAGCATGGACGACCGGCTCGCGCACCTGATCCAGGCTGGATCGGACGCGGCTCTCATCCCGTCGCACTTCGAGCCGTGCGGCCTCAGCGCCATGTATTCACTCCGCTACGGCACGCTCCCGATCGCCCGCGCGACCGGCGGCCTTTTCCAAATGATCCAGGATTTCGATCCGACCCACGATTCGGGTAACGGATTCGTCTTTTACGATTACCGCCCCGAAGCGCTCTGGGACACCATCGTGCGGGCTAAACGCCACCACGAAGACCCCGCCCGATGGCAGGTGCTCATGCTCCGCGCGATGGCGTGCGATTTTTCGTGGAGCAAGGCAGTGGAGAAATACGAATCAATCTACCAGCGCGCTCTTAGATCCAAGTAACATGCTCCCCGCTCTTACCACCCCGGTTCCCGGCCCCCGTTCAGTGGCACTTGCCGACAAACTTCGCCGGCACGAATCGCGCAATGTCACATTCACGACCGACGGGTGGCCCATCTTCTGGCAGCGCGCCGCAGGCACGAACGTGTGGGACGTGGATGGCAATCGCTTCCTCGACCTGACGTCCGCTTTCGGCGTCGCCGGGCTCGGACACAGCAATGCCGCCACCCGCGACGCGCTCGTCGCGCAGGCCGGCGAGCTCATGCACGCGATGGGCGACGTCCATCCGACGGAGTTGAAAGTCGAGCTTTGCGCCCGGCTCAGCTCCCTGACCTTTGAGCGATGGGGAAAAGGTCCCGCAAAGATCATCCTCGGCAATTCCGGCTTCGAGGCCGTCGAGGCCGCACTCAAGACCTCGCTGCTACGCACGGGCCAGCCCGGCGTGCTCGCTTTTACCCACGGCTACCACGGGCTCGGACTCGGTGCGGTCGCCGCTACGGGCATTCCGTTTTTTCGCAATCCATTCTGCGCGCAGCTCGCCGATTTCGCCAACTTCGTCCCATTTCCGCGCCACTCGATCGGAACGCTCCGCGAAGACATGGAGCGCATCATCCGCCATCGGGACATTGGCTGCATCCTCGTCGAACCAATCCAAGGTCGTGGCGGCTGCGCGATCCCGCCCCCGGAGTTTTTGCCGATGCTCCGCTCCGTTTGCGACGACAACGGGTTGCTCCTCGTTGTAGATGAAATTTACACCGGCTTTAATCGCACGGGAGCACTCTTTGCCTGCGACCACTCCGCCGTCGTGCCCGACATTATCTGCGTCGGCAAGGCGCTCACCGGAGGGTTTCCCCTCTCCGCCTGCATCGGCCGCGCCGACATCATGGACGCCTGGCCTCTCTCGACGGGAGAAGCCCTGCACACGAGCACCTTCCTCGGAAATCCGCTCGGCTGCGCGATGGCCCTCGCAGCGCTGGAACAACATGCCGACCCACGCGTCGCCGCCCAAGTCAGCGAACGTGGCACGGCACTCGGCGTCGCACTGGAATCTCTCCAGTCACCCTCGATCGCCGAAGTCCGAGGTGCCGGCCTCATGCTGGGCGTCGAGTTGCTCAAGCCCGATGGGGGCCCAAATAGCGAACTCGCCGTCCATATCGTGAAAGAATCCCTCCGCCGCGGCTTGCTCCTGCTCGCCGATTCGCCGACCGGCAACGTCCTCAGCTTCGCCCCGCCCTTCGGCATCAGCGACGAGGAGATCACTTTCACCGTGCAGACCGTCCAGGCGATCCTCGCTGAGTGACGTCCGCCCCCCCCCCGCGCGGTCAGGAATACTTCACGCTCTTTCCCGGCTCCATCTCGTAATTGAGCGTGAGCTTTTCCGCGGTGTTTTTCTTCACCACGTCGGCCATAAACTTCATATAAATGGCGTCGTCCTCCGTCATCACGAGCTTTTCCATGGACTCGAAATCCAGCGCGACGAAAAACGGCCACTCACTTTTCTCATCGATATTCTTCCCGCATTTGACGCTCAAAATCTCCGGGATCTTGAGCAAGCTCATACGGGTATTCATCATCATCTTTTCGAGCTTCTCCGGGGTGACTTCGGGCTTGAGTTTGAAAAGGGTGACGTGGTGAACCATTCGGCGGTGGGTTGTAGAAATTAGAACCCCGCGAGGCAAGACGGGATTCGGGCAAAAAAACCGGGCGGCGAATCGGAGGTCCGACCAGCCGCCCGGAAGTCAGAATGAACGGACCGTTAACGCTTCCAATCGAGCGCGCCCTTCATGATCGCATAAACATATCCGACCGTGAGGACCGTGACGAAGGAAAGCATGCTCCAAAAGATCGAAGCTCCACGCTGCGCGATGAAATCCCGGTAAACGACTGCCCACGGATACATGAACACGATCTCGATATCGAAGAGGATAAAGAGCATCGCCACGAGGTAAAACTTGACGCTGAAACGCGGCTGCGCAGGGCCTTCCGCCTTGATTCCGCACTCGTACGCGGAATCCTTTGCGGCGTTGCTTTTCGCGGCCTTGCCAAGAATGACGCTGATGATCAACGCCGATGCGGCAAATCCGATGGCGATCACCACCTGAAGGAGAATGGGCAGATATTCTTTCACAATCCTTGGATATCCTGGTTACGCCTCAGATCAAGCCGCCGTGAGCGGCGTGGCAGGCGGACGCGGAACAAATACCTCAAGCGTCGCAAGTTGCTTCGGAATGCCCTTGTACTTTTTGGCCTCCTTTTTCACCATCCCACGCGCGACTAGGTTCTGAAGTTTTTCATACGCGCGCAAGCGAAGCATCTCTTCTCCGCCGCTGGCAGCGTTCCGCGCCTTTAGGTTCGCATGGACCACCTCGAAAAGATCCTTAAACTCGAACGTGGTCTTGGAGTTGAGCACAGCAGCCAGTTCCTCAGTGACCAAATCCGGAAGCCGACGGGAAAACGCGGTTTTCTTGTGAATAGGCATAGGGCATGCAGAATACCACACTTCCGACGTTCCACACTGAAAAATTTTGGGGATTTGCTGGCTAACAGCCTCCTTACTTGATCGCGGAATTCTCTTCGGCGGGTTCCACAGACTGCGCGGGAGGCGTTTCCGGGGCGGTTTCGGCCGGCGACGGCGGCGTGGCCGGGTTCAGACCTTGGAGCAGTTGCGCCGGGTCCAGGCCGGCTCCCCCGGCCAAAGCCGATTGCATGGCGGGAAGCGCGGCCTTGATCGCCCCGGCCGCGGCCACAAGCAGGATTTGATTAAAGGTGAGTGGCCCGGTGGACTCCACGATCGTGCCCTGTTCTGTGGTCGCCTGCGAATAGACGATCGGTCCGAGGTATTTGCTGATCGTGCCCGCGGGCGGCAGCTTGCCAGCGTCCATGTATTGCCCCACCTCAGGCGCCATCGCCAGCACCATACCGAGGAGCGGCTTCAGCGTCGAGTAGCTCCGCTCGAACAGGGTCCGCAAGTCGATGTATCCAAAGCCGCCCGTCGGCACCACCACCGCCTTTACCGAAGAGGCAAAGCCCGCGGTGGCGTCCAGCCTCGGCGATCCCGTCCGGAGCTGTGCGATTCCCGACCGAACCATTTCCGGGCTCATCCCAAAGACGACGAAGTTCTCCGTCAGCGCGATCGTCGGTGAATTCGGCGATGCCGGGTCCGCAGGTGCGGTCAACAAGGTGACGCCGAGGCGCTCCGATTTCGTCCACTCGCTCGCGAAGACATTGACAAAGGCCGCGGCCTTTTCGCGATCCCGCACGTCGAGCGCGAGCAGGAACACAGGCGACTCATCGCCGATTCGCCACTCCAGCAGCGAGCCCATTTCCGGCCCGAACGCGGCCGGAAAATCCCCCAGCGACAGTCCCCTCTCGGCAAGCGCCTCATTCATCACCGAGAACCCCGGGATCAGCGCCAGCATCGGCGCCGTCTGCTCCGAGAGCTCGATCTTCGCTGGCAGCATCATCGCGTAATAAAGCAGCGTCGCAGGCGAACTCAGCGCCAGCGCATTCCTCGCCAGCGGCGCCTCCTTCACGCCGCCCGGTCGCATCACGAAGATCGTATCCCGACATTGCTCGCCGTCGAATTTCGTCGCCGCAGCCAGCGCCTTGGTCGCCTTCAATTCATCCAGCTCCTTCGGATCGTTCTTCTGCCCGGAAGCCACCATCAGCGAGGTCAGCCGCTCCATCACCGTGCCGAGTTGCGCGACCATCAACGCATCCGGGAGCGGCGGCAGCGGTGCCGTGGCTTCCTTGAAAATCGCGCTCGCCGCCAGCGAAGTCCCGATGTCCGCCTTCCCGTCCAGACGCTCGATCGTCTTCTCCAGCAGTTCGAGGTCATCCGCGATGAAATACCAGCCGTCGCAAAACACCTCGGCCAGCACGAAATCCTTGTCCGTAAACGTCTCGATCTCCCGCGTGCCGATGGTCACCAGATCCGCCTTGCCCGCCGGCCATCCGCCCCGCACTTGCTTGCGCCATTCCGCCATCAGCGCCTCGGCATCCTTTTGCCTCCCGGAGTAGGCAAAACCCGCGACAAACGTCGGGACCGGTCCGTCGACCGACGTGATCGCCAGGAATCCTTCGCGCGGCACCACGCGCAAGACGCGTTCCCCGATCCGGCTCGCCTCCTCGGCGACGGGCGCTTCCTTCGGCGGCGTGCCCACGAATTCCTGCATCTCCGGGTCCTTGAAAATCTGCCACATCGCCGTCTTCGTAAAACGCTGCACGCTCCTCAGCGCATCGGGCACTTGTAGAAAAAGGACCGTCTCCGCCGGGACCAGTTCCGCCGCTCTCGGCACATGCAGGGTCACCTTTTTCAGGACAAAAAAAGCCCCCACTGCCGCGACCAATGCCAGGCACAAAACGGGAATCAGTTTCTTCATAAAGTGGGCGAATCAACGCGGGAATCGTGCCCGCTCAACGGGAATTATGGGCGGGCGCCGGGCTCCTCGTAAACGCCCACCGCCTTGATCCCCTCGCGGCTCAGCTCGAAGACCTCCTTGCTCACCGGAAACGCCGTCGCCCGATACGCCTCCGACACCATCGGCTCATACTCCCGGTAGTTGCTCGCCAGTCCGGGGAAAATGAACGCCACATCCCGATTCGGGATCACGACCAGCACCTTCTCCCCGAGTGTCTCCTTAAAAAGCTCCAAAAAACCCGGCGCCAGCACCGCGCTCGACACCGCACCTCGCGCCACCCGCACGCTCGCATAAACGATCACCTTTTTCCGGTCCCGCACATACTCCACTTTCACGCCCTTCAGATCCTCCGCCGCATTCGTTTGCGCCCGCGCGGTGAAGGCCTCCCAGTCCACCTTCAGCCCCGCGAGTTGCGCCAGGCTCAGGTACGCGAGGCCCGTCTCGTCCAGCACCGCGCCCACCAGCTCCGCGCGCTTCGCGCCGGCCAGCGGCGCGCTCACCGGCGCCTTCATAAATTTCGGTTCCACCAGCACCCGCCAAATCGCCGGCTCCTGCGCCCACGCCGCCGTGGCCGCGAGCAGCAGCAGCGCCACTTTCCACTTTGCACACGCCCGCCGCATCTTATCGTCCCGGCGCATGATCACCTTTCTCGAAGGCACCCTGGTTGAAGCGCTGCCCACGCATGTCGTCGTGAGCGTTCAAGGAGTCGGTTATCATGTGTTCATCCCTCTTTCGAGCTACGACAAGCTCCCCGCGCCGGGCCAGCACATCAAGATTTTAACTCACCTCACCATCCGTGAAGACGCGCATATCCTCTTCGGGTTTATCACTTCCGCCGAGCGCGACCTCTTCCGCCTGCTCGTCAATCACGTCTCCGGCATCGGCCCAAAGACCGCGCTCGACGTCCTCAGCGGCACCTCCATTTCTCATTTCAAAACCGCCGTCATCAACAACGACACGGGCTCCCTTTCCAAGATCAAGGGCATCGGCAAAAAGACCGCCGAACGCATCATCGTCGAGCTCAAGGACAAGCTCGGCATCGCCACCGCTTGGGAAGCCGCCAGCGCCGCCCACGCCCCGACCCCGGCCCAGGCGCACCTGAACGACGCCGTCCTCGCCCTCATCGCGCTCGGCTACAAACAGCCCGACGCGCTCAAGGCCGTCACCACCGCCACCGAAAAAGCCGGCCCCACCCCCACCGTCGAAGACCTCGTCCGCACCGCGCTCCAGCGCCTGCTCTGACGCATGGACGCGCTCGCCAAAGTCGCCGCCATCCGGGCCGCCGCGCCTCCGGAGGGTCTCTTTGCGGAAAAGGCCTGGCTCACCACGCCCGAGCCGTTCCCCATCGACGCCGCACTCGCCGAAGAACTCGACAAACTCGGATACCGCCTCCTCCTCTTCAATCGCGCCTGCGACCTCCTCTATCGCCAAAGCGTCGCCGGCAAACAGCCACCGTGGATCGCCGACTACCTCGATCGCGGCAAACCTCCCGAACTCGTCGCGCTCTCGCGCTCCCGCGCTTTTCGCGACGAACTCCCCGGCGTCATCCGCCCGGACCTCATCCTCACCGACGACGGCCTCGCGATCGCTGAACTGGACACCGTGCCCGGCGGGATCGGCCTCACCCACTGGCTCGCCTGCGCCTACGCCCCGCTCGGAGGCGACATCCTCGGGGGTGAAAGCGGGATGCTCGACGGCTTCCTCGCCATGCTCGGCGGCCCGGCCCACATCCTCGTCTCCGAAGAAGCCGCCACCTACCGGCCCGAGATGCAATACCTCGCCCGGCTCAGCCGCGGCGCCCTCCGCGTCCACGACGCCGCCCACTTCGACCCGACCGCCCACGGCACCACGCCGATTTATCGGTTTTTCGAAAACTTCGACCTTCCCAATATCCCCGGCATCCAGGCCACGCTCGACGCCGCGGCTGCCGGCAGCATGCGCGTCACACCGCCGATCAAACCTTACCTCGAGGAAAAGCTCTGGTTCGCGCTCTTCTGGATGCGCCCGCTGCGCGAATTCTGGCGACGTGAGCTCAGCGAACGCCACTTCCTAAAACTCCAGCAGGTCATCCCCTACACGTGGATCCTCGACCCCACGCCGCTCCCTCACCACGGCGTCATCCCCGGCCTGGAAATCCAGCACTGGAGCGAACTCTTCACCTTCTCGCAAAAACAACGCGACCTCATCCTGAAGATCAGCGGCTTCTCCGAACTCGGCTGGGGCAGCCGCAGCGTCACGCTCGGCTCGGACACCCCGCAGCCCGAATGGCAGGCCGCCCTTGAACGCGCCCTCGGCGATTTCCCGCATCACCCGTGGATTCTTCAGCGTTTTCACAAAGGGCGCATCGTCGAGCAGCCGTATCTCGATCCGGGCACGGGCGAGATCGCCGTCCTCCGCGGCCGCGTCCGCCTGTGTCCGTATTATTTTCTGCACGGAGGAAAAACGCATCTCGGCGGCGCGCTGGCCACCATCGTCCCCGCAGACAAAAAGCTCCTCCACGGCATGAAGGACGCCATCCTCGCGCCGACCGCCGTCCGCCCGGCCTGACTCAGTCGAGCTGCACGTAGCCGTGCAAGCCCTGCACACCGCCTTCGCGCCCGAAACCGCTTTCCTTGTAACCGCCGAAAGGACTCGTCGGATCGAACTTGTTGTAGGTGTTCGCCCAAACGACACCCGCGCGGAGTTTCGAGACCATCTTGAAAATCTTGCTCCCCTTGTCCGTCCAGACTCCCGCGCTCAGGCCGAAAGGCGTGTTGTTCGCGCGCTCGATCGCCTCGTCGGGCGTCCGGAAAGTCATCACACTGAGCACCGGCCCGAAGATCTCCTCCTGCGCCACGCGATGACTCGCCGTCACCCCCGTGATGAGGCTCGGCGGGAACCAATAACCGCGCGCGGGCAGCGCACAGCGCGGCTGGATCAGTTCGCCGCCCTCGCGGACGCCCGCCTGCACGAGCGCCCGGATTTTATCGAGCTGCGGTTTGGAATTAATGGCTCCGATGTCAGTGTTTTTGTCCAGCGGATCGCCAACGCGCAACGTGGCGATGCGGTCCCGCAGCTTGTGAAGAACCTTTTCATAAATGCTCTCCTGCACGAGCAGCCGCGAGCCCGCGCAGCAGACGTGACCTTGATTGAAGAAAATGCCGGAAATGACGCCTTCGACAGCCTGGTCGATCGGGGCATCCTCAAAGACGAGGTGCGCGGCTTTTCCACCGAGCTCGAGTGTCAGTTTTTTCTTCGTCCCCGCGACGCTCTTCGCGATGAGTTTTCCGACTTCGGTGGACCCGGTGAACGCGATCTTGTCCACGTCCGGGTGCTCGACGAGCGCGCGCCCGGTTTCGCCCGCGCCGGTGATGATGTTCACGACGCCGGGAGGCAGCCCCGCTTCATCGAAAATCTGCGCCAGGTGCATCGCCGTGATGCTCGTCGTCTCGGCCGGCTTGAGCACGACCGTATTGCCGCAGGCGAGCGCGGGCGCGATTTTCCACGCAGCCATGAGCAGGGGGAAATTCCATGGAATGATCTGCGCGCAGACGCCTACCGGACGCGGTTTCCGGCCAGGGAAGGCATACGCCAGTTTGTCCGCCCATCCGGCGTGATAGAAAAAATGCGCGGCGACCTGCGGCAGGTCGAAATCCCGCGATTCCTTGATCGGCTTTCCGCCGTCCATCGTCTCCAGCACCGCGAGCTCGCGCGCTTTTTCCTGAATGATGCGGGCGATGCGGTAGAGATACTTCGCCCGGTCGCCACCCGGCAGGGCCGACCAACTCTTGAACGCGCGGCGCGCGGCAGCCACGGCGAGAGCGACATCCTGCGCGTCTGCGAGCCCGATGTCGGCGAGTTTTTTCTCCGTCGCCGGATTCGTGGATGGAAAATAGACGCCGGCGCGCGGGGCCACGAAACGCCCACCGATGAACAGCGCGTATCGCGGCGCCAGCTTGACCGGCGAGGTCTCGGGAGCCGGAGCGTAGGCCCATTTGGTGCCGAAATTCAGGCGGCGCTCGGCGAGGATCGGCGGGGAGCTGGAAGGGGATTTGCGTGGCATAAGCGCGGCGGGACGTGCGGAATCAAACCACGCACGCCTCGCCACCGCAAGCCGCTCGGGACCATACCCAGGCTCGGAGGTGATCGTTTGCGCGCGACCTTCCACCTTTTCGCGGGTTTGAAAGCGCGCTATCCGTATTAACGATCCCATTCACCAGCCATGAACACGCGCCCCCGCTTCATTCCGATCCTGCTCGCCGCGACGACGCCCCTCTTCGGGGCGGTGAGCAAAGAACTCAGCAAGGATGAGACAGCCTTCTTCGAGTCGAAAATCCGGCCCATCCTCAAGGAGAACTGCTACAAGTGCCACAGCGTCGAGGCAGGGAAATCGAAGGGCGGTCTGACCCTCGACACGCGCGACGGCTGGGAGAAGGGCGGAGAAAACGGACCCGCGATCGAGCCGAGGAATATCGAGAAAAGCCTGATGCTCACCGCCATCAGCTACAAGGACCCCGACCTGCAAATGCCGCCAAAAGGCGAGAAGCTGACGACGGAGCAGATCGCGACCTTGACGGAGTGGGTGAA
>JAYTDO010000205.1:0-2418 GCA_043735935.1 Chthoniobacteraceae bacterium | reverse complement strand
TGGGCCGGGTTCGTCATCACCATCTCGCAGCTTGAAGCTGAACCGGTGCGCCGCAGTCCCTCCGAGATGATCCGCCACATCATCGAGGCCGGCTACGAGGATTACCTCCAGGAGAACTTCGCCAACTGCCGCCAGCGCCTCGAAGACCTCGAACAGCTCGCCAGCTTCGCGCTCCAGTTCAAGAGCACCGAGGACTTCCTCACGCAACTCTCGCTCCTCACCAACGTTGAGGCCGAGGATAACCAGTCCACCACGAAGGACACCGAGCAGATCAAGCTCTCGACCATTCATCAGGCCAAGGGACTCGAGTTCGACGTCGTCTTCATCATCATGCTCTGCGATGGACTCTTTCCCTCCTCCCGCTCCATCGAGTCCACCGATGGCGAGGAGGAAGAGCGCCGCCTCTTCTATGTGGCGATCACCCGCGCGCGCAATGAACTCTACCTCAGTTACCCTCTCATCCGCATGGTCCAAGCCTACGCTGGAGACGCCATGCAACAGCCCTCGCGTTTCCTGCGGGAATTCTCCCCTGACCTCGTGGAGGAATGGAATCTCAAGCCCTATAATTCCTACGGGTGAGCGGCGAGCAGCGCAGGAAACGCATGGACAGCCGGGCTGCCTGCCTCAGAGCGCGTATGCATAATCGTAGCCGCCGACGTGAGGAGGCGGATTCCCGTGCTGGTTGGCGCAAACATCCGCCTCGTTACCTCGTCGGCTACCCATTCACGACATTTCCATACGCGCTCTCAGCCGGAACGATGCGGAAGGAAACCACGAATGAACGCCAATGGACACGAATCAGCCGTGCTGAAAGCGAGAGGATCGAGTTGGATTTCAAGCCACTGTTTGCTGGACGCTGGTGATCATGGCTTGGAGGCTTTCTGGCGTTCCTCGATTTGACGGGCGAGATGCCAGATCATTCCGGCTCCGCTCATCTGCGTAAGCTTGCCGAGGTCGTGACCAATCTTGGAGTGAGTGACGAGCGTGTAGGCGACGCCCTGATCCTTGAGATGTTGCAGAAATGGCGGATGCAGCTTGTAGAGGAAGTCGTCCTCGCCAATGACAAGCAGAAGCCGTAACGAATCTTTCTGTTCCCTGGTGAGTGCAGCCGCGTGGCGGTAGGCGTTGTCACCGCCATTGGCGTCGGCAGTCTTCTCGACAGCCGCCGCCAGCGAAGCCGCCGAGCCAAAAACATCGGGATGCTTGAGCGACAGACGCAGCGCTCCGCCGCCGCCCATCGAGAAGCCGCAGATGCCGCGCGCTTCGGGCTTGGGGATGGTGCGATACTCGCGGTCGATGTGCGGGAGGAGTTCGTGCAGCAGCAGCGTTTCGGATTTCACGTTGCCGTTTGTCCAGTCCCGATAGCCACTGGTCTTGCCGCCGTTCGGGAAGACGTAGATGACCGGCGGTATGGTGCCCGCCTTCACCTCGGCATGAACCGTGTAGGCCAGTCCGGCATCCGAACTCTCGGTCCCACCCGCGCCGTGCAGGAAAAAGACCACGGGGAAACGCCGCGCCGGTTCGTTCTCATACTGCGGCGGCAGGTAGATGTTGTAACCCACCGTGCGCTTCATCGCCGCACTTTCAATCACGCCATGACGAAGGCCGGGGATGTTGAAGTCTTTCGGATCATTCCATTTCCAAGTCTCTGGATCTTCCGCGGCGGCACACGGAAAATGTAGCGAGGAAAGGACGAACGTCAGGCAGAGAAAGAATTTCATCGTGATGTTTTCAGAACGGTTCATGGCGCGAGCGTGTCAGCGTTTTTGCGCGAGTGCCAGCGCAGCATCGTCGAGATCGATCCGGTAAAGAATCTGGTTGTAATTGTAGCGCGCGGTCGGCACCGGACGATCCGCAAACTCCGCAGTGTAGGTGCCTTCGAAGATCAGCACGGGCGAATCCGCCGCCGTAAACTCCGGGTGCAGACGCGGGTTGTAGAACGTGTAGTTGTCGTGCGTGAGGATCTTCACCGCCTTGCCCCACGGATCGGTCGGCGCGTCGGCCTCCGCATACCACAGCTCGCCCAGCCGCGAGGGCTTGCCATCGCTCTCCATAAAGACCGTGACCCAGCGTTTGCGAAATCCGTTCCACGCGATGTGGCCGGTGTGCGGCTTCACAGGCTGGCCATCCTTCGCCGACACGAACGTCTTCTGCGGTTCGAGCACTTCCCATTTCGTCGCATCCTGCCAGCTCTCAAAGGTCGCGGGACAGCGGAAGGTCGGCAGCGGGTTGCCGAACAAAACCCAGTCGCGCCCCTGCGAATCCTTCCAACGCGCGGGATGGCCGTCCGGCGCGGGCGGTTGCTTGGGCGACTGATCGGACTTGGTCCAGAGCACGCGGAGGCGATCAAACTCCTCGGTCTGATCGTTCCACACGCACAGACCAGACTCGTAGGCTTCGAGGTAATTGCGGACCTTG
>JAYTDO010000204.1:0-14419 GCA_043735935.1 Chthoniobacteraceae bacterium | reverse complement strand
CCCCCGCGCCGCCGCTGCCGGTCGAGATCGTATTCGCGAAAATCCCCGTCGCGGCCGGGGTCAGTTCGCCGCGAATCAAAATCGTGTTCGCACGGACATCGACGGCATTGCCGCTCGCGAGTCCAAAGGTGGATCCGGAAATCACACTGCCGCTTTCGATCGAAATATCGGCCGCTTGGACGCGGATCGCGCCGGCGCGTGCGGACGCCGTTGCAACGCCGCGAGCCTGGCTGCCGATGTTCGAACTCAGCGATAATCCGAGCGTGTCGGCTCGGAGCGAAAAATCTCCCGCCGCGTTTGAACCGCTCGTTTTAGTGAGCAACGCACTTCCGGCGGTGAGCGTCACGCCGCGCCTCACATGCACGTCAAATGCCCGACCATCGGTTCCACCCGTGACTTGGGACGTGATGCTGCTTTGTTCGACCACCGTGAGCGAACCGCCGCGAATCACAACGCGCCCCGCGTTTTCGCCGCGAGTGCGGATGCGCGCCTTGGAACTGAGCACGATATCCCCGAGTTGGCTGAAGCCCCTCACGGAACCAGCGTCTCCGGGAGCCGGTAACCTCGCTTCGCCAGAACTGCCAACGCTCATCAGGTTGAAATTGACGCCCATTCCAACGATCTGGCTCGGATTCGTGGAGCTTTCGTTTCCCCGGATGTTGATCGTTCCTGCGACGATGGAAAAGGTCGATCGATCGAAAAGCTCGAACGCGCTTTTGTCGATCAGCACTGACTTGGGAGGGCTGGCGAATCCGAACGCGCTCACATCAGCAGCGGTAAGAACGGGGGCCGCGATTCTGTTCGCATCGAAGTGTGTGCCGTCGGAAAAGGCGAGGTAGTGCGCGGTCGTGACGGCGAACGAGCCTTTCAAATCGATCTTCGCGTTCGATTTGAAAATGAAGCCCGCGGGGTTCATCAAAAAGAGATTCGCTCCAGTGATGTCGGATGAAATCGTGCCGTCGATCGTGGACGCTGAACCGTCCGTCACACGCGCGAGAATGTTCCGGACGTTCGCCGGACCGGAGAACGCGGCGGTCTCTCCGTTGGCCAGATTGAATGCACCGAAGCTGTGAAAGAGATTTCCGCCAACCTGCGCGCCTCGCGAGTCGAGGATCGAGTAGCGGCCGGCCACAGGGACGATGGGGCCTTGCGCTCCGATCGAGCCGTCCGTGTTGATCTCGCCGCGCGCAATGCGGAGCGCAGCGAGCAGCACAATCACGCTACCGTATAGGACCTGAAAATGGATTCGCTGGATAGGACGCATGGCCGAACAGTCCATTTCACCGATCCCAAACCAACGCTCGCGAGCTGATTCTCGGTTCTCGGTTCGCGCGAAATTTCATTACCGCGTCTGGCTTAAAATCAGTCGCGGCCGGATCAGACGGTGACTTTCCTGACAAGAATGTCCGCGATGGCTTCCACGTTCGCGATCGCCTCGAAATAGGTGGGCGCGTTAAACGTGGAGATCTTCGGACCCGCACCGACCGTGAGACTCTTGATGCTCGCCGCTTCGATTGCGTAGTTGTGAGCAAACGGGATGAAGGAAGCACTTTCAACCGAGCCGCTCCCGCCACCAAAGACCAGCACCCCGATGGAAAAGGCGGGCAGGACGCCCGTGCTGGCGAGAACATCGCCGATGTTTCCGAAGACGCCGTCCACGGGATCGACGCCGGCAGCGATGGTCGTGGCACTCACCGCGCCGCCGACCGTCACATTCCCGACGGTCCCTCCTCGGTCGAAGGTGTCCGCGTTCATGCCGATCACTCCGTCGCCGCCGAGGTAAGAGCCGCCGAGCAAGTACGATCGCGTGAGCGTCGCGCCGGAGTTGCCTTTGCCGATAGTGACATTGGCAAGACTGGTGCCTGCGGCAAAGGTGGCACGGTCCACCGAGTGGGATGAGGTGACGGTGTCGATGGATGTGACCGCCTCGAATACCGTGTTGCCGATGATCGGATTGGCGTCGCCCTGGATGCCGACGAGGGTACCGCCCGAGTTGAGCGAGACGCTGATTTTTCCGATCGAGGAGCCGCTCTCGAACTTTGAGTTCCGGATGCCGGTAAGATCCGTGCTGAAATTCGTCTCGATGAGTTTCACGGAAATCTTGCCGATCGTGCCGGCGTTGACGGTCACGCCGTCGATGCCGACGGCGCTCGGAGACGCGGTCTTCTCCGAGACGTTGATCCCGCCAAAGACACCACCGACATTGAACGTGAAGTCGTCGATGCCGCCCGCGCTGGTCTTGATGAGGCCGAGATCGCCGGAGGTCGTAATGGTGTACGGCGTGCCGATTTCGCCGAAGGAAAACGCGGTAACGGACGCGATCGAGGCGGCATTGATGGTGCCTTTTACGTCGCCGTGGATGTTGATTTTACTGACCGCCGCGGCGGCGGTCAGGGAGCCGAGGAAATTGCCGGGGGTCGCGTTGTTCGGCCCGTTGACCGTGAAACCTTTACCGAAGCTCGCGTTGGTCACATTCGTCGCGCCGGCGTAATTGCCGGCCCGGATTTTCATTTTCACGATGCTGCCAGCAGTGATGTCGGCGGCCCCGGTGAAAGAGGCCGCGGTGAACGAGCCGATTTCGCCTTCCACTTCGCTGCCCGAGCTATTCCATGCGCCGGCGATCGTCATCTTTCCGACGTTGCCCATCGTGAGCGTGCCGACGTGCATCTTATCGACCTCGAAGACGAGTTTACAGTCGCCCGTCCGCAACTGAAAACTCTCGATGCTTTGCGTGGTGCGGATGAATCCATCGCCGGGCCAAGAGCGGACGTAGACCTTTCCAAGCCCGCCGCCGCCGACTCCGCCGAGATCCCCGCTGATTCCATCGCCGAGGACGTTGATTTCGACGCCGTCGCCGAGCACGTCGCGGATCCGAAGGGCGGGGTGATTGTTGTAGGTATCGGGGGTCGTGGAGTCGGGCGAGTAGTTGTAAGGGAGGCCCGCGCCGAGGCTGAAGATGGTGCCGGCCCGCACGTCGTTGACGGTGATCTTGCCGATCTTGCCCTGGATTTCAAAGTCAGGCCCGTCGCTGAAGCCGTTACCGAGGATGACACTTTTGCCGAGCGTGATGGAACCGATCTCGCGCGTCGGATCTGCACTGATGATTTTGTCGATGGTGGTCGTGGCCAGACCGGACGGCCCGTTGACGACGAGAGCCGTGGTGGCGTCGGTGTTCGAAAGTTGAATGGTCGAGATGCGTGTACCGCCCATGCCGTCGTCCACGACGTTCACTAAAATATCGCCGACCCCCCCGAGCGTGGCGCGGGTGCCTCCGACGACGAGCGGTCCTCCACCGGCGCTCACCGAAGCCGCGCCGATGAAGGCGCTCCCGAAGAGGAGTGTGCCCGGGCCGGTTTTGCTCAAGGTTCCCGCGCCGGTGATGGTTCCGTTGAGCGTGAGGGTGCCGGCGGCGACATTAAAAGTGGCCGAGGTGCCGCCCTTGTCGATATTCCGCGCCGAAGTGATGCTCGCTGTGGTTTTGAGCGTGCCGCCGTTGAAGAAAATCTGATTGGCGGAATTCCCAAGCGCGCCGTTGGAGGCGATCTGAAGCGTGCCGTTGATGTGGATATCGCCGGTAAAGCTGTTCTGCGAATTTCCGAGGACGACGGTGCCGGGGCCGCTTTGTGTGAAGCCGACCGCGCCAGCGAGTTTCGGGGTGATCGAGCCGCTCGTGGCGATGAAATCCGTCCCACTGGTGAGCGTGCCGGTGCCGGTGATGCTGCCAGTGGTCAGTTGAATGCCGCCGACACTGAGGCTGCGGGAACCGAGCGCCAGCGTGCCGCCGTTGATCGTGACGATGCTGGTGATCGTGTTCGAGGATGCAATGGTGACGACGCCACCGTTTAAATTGATCGCCCCGCCCTGGCCGGCGTCCACGTTGCCGTTGACCGCGCCGCCATTCACCGTGATGACGCCGCTCTGGAGTTTCGCTCCGACGACACCGCCGTTGACGGTCAGGGCCGCCGAAGCCGCCAGAGTGCCGGTGGTGCTCGTCACCGTGCCGCTGTTCACGATGACGGTGTCAAACATCTCGGTAAATGCGCCAATGGCGAGCGTGCCGCCGTTGACGGTGAGGTGGCTGATGGTGGTCTTGCTGGCGGTCAACGTAACGAGCCCACCGCCGATCGTGATCGCACCGGGTCCGGCATCGAGCGTGCCTTGGAAGTTGGCGTTGCCGGTGAAGTTGATGGCAGGACTGGCGAGATTCACGCCCACGACGCCTCCGTCGATCGAAGCGGCTTGCGTCGCGATCAAGGTCCCGCCGGACGCCGAAATATTCCCCGCCGCATTATGGTTTAGATTCACGATCGTCTCGGTAAACGAACCGAGATCGAGCGTGCCGCTGATGAGAGAGACGTCGCCCGCGTCGGGCAGCACTTCGCTCGCCCCGAGCCGCAGGGTGCCGCCGTTGATCGCCGTCGCGCCAAGATAAGTGTTCGCACCGTTGAGTGTAAAAGTGCCGGCGCCAATTTTCGCCAGCGAACCCGCGCCGCTCACGACTGTGCCAGCGCCGAAGGTGATGCTGTTTCCGTTGGTGTCGATCACCCCGCCATTCACGTCGAGCGTCAGGTCGAGGACGGCGGAGATCGCGGTGCCAGCCTTCAAGGTGGCCGCATTTTGAAAGATGAGATGCGTCGCCGGATTCCAGGTGCTCGTGCCTGCAACACTGAGCGTGCGTGCATCAAGGGTCTTGGTGTCGCTTCCATTGACGGTCAGCGCGCCGCCCCCCGACACCAACGTGACGCCCAAGCCGATCTCGACTCCTCCGAGCCACGTGAAATCGCTGACGACGGTCAGCGTGCCCGTGCCGCCCAGCGTGCCCGCGATGTGATCAAAGACGGCGACACTCGTTGCGCTGTCGAGCACCGGTTGATTCGGCGCGGCGGCATTGCTGAGGACGGCGGTGTCGCTCGCTCCGGGCACGCCTGGCCCACCGCTGATCGGGGTCCAATTCGCAGAGTTAAACCAGTCGGTCGAAGCCGAACCGTTCCAGACAAAGATGACGCCGCCCGCCCCACCTCCGGACTGCGAGGCAAACGCAAAAACCAACAAGCTTTGATCGTCGTTATTGACCACACCGTTGTAGTCGAAATCGCCGTTGTGCCATCCTCCGACTCCCCCGTTAAAGCCCTTGTCGAAAAGCCCGAAGTCCAGACCGTTGATGGTGCCATTCAGGTCCGCGTCGCCGTAGGTGGTGAACGAAACGATCACGACGTGGCCCGTCGTAGGCACGCTCACCCCTGCGAATTGTGTGTATCCCGTATCGTCATTATCGACGACCCCGAGGGCCCCGGTGCCAAGCGGGTCCGACGCGGCGCTGGTGCTGCTGATTCCGGTTCCATCCCACGCGCCGCCGTTGAAACCAGTCGCGACATTCGCCGTCACCGCCGCCAGCGAACTCCCGCGCACGATCAGCGCGTTGTTGGCGAGGTCGAGGTGGCCATTTGCGGTGCCGCCGAAAACCAGCGCCGCCGTATCGATCACCCGCACATTGGCCGCACCGCCGGAGTGAGCGAGGAGCGTGACGACCGCACTGTCGCCGATGTCGAGCGAAGTCAGGGTCTGGCTTGTCGAAATAGCCGTCGCTGCGTTCACGACAAGCGAGGCATTCGTGAGGTTCGCGTTGATGGTAAGCGTTCCGCCATTGTGAAGGATGGTCGAATTGGCCGCGCCACCGTTGATGGTCAAGGCGCCGAGGCTGTTGGTGATGACCGCATTCGCCGGCGCAGTCGTAAGCGTCACGGCGCCCTGCGCGACGAAGAGTGATCCGTAGGTTTCCGGGCCGGCGATCGTCAGCGCACCGGTGCCGAATTTCGCCACGCTCCCGGTGCCGGAGAGCGCGGCGCTCATGGAGAGACTGCGCGTCGATTGATTGAACGTCAGGCCGTTCGACGCGGAACTGGTGATGGCGACGGGGCTCGCAAAGCTGGCGAGATTGAGGAGGAGGATTCTCCCATCCGTGAGCGTTGTGGCGCCGGTGTACGAGATGCCCGCGCCGTTGAAGGTGGAGTTTTCCGTGTTCGCGAGCGTCAGCATGCCGGCGCCGGTTTTGACGAGTGCCAGCGTCCCTTTCGCGCTTCCGCCGCCGTTGTTTCGGATGATTCCGTCGAAGGTGTAATCCGGCGCGCTGTTGAGCGTGAGCGTGCTGGTGACCGGAGTCCCGCCGGTCTCGAACGTGGAAATGATCGGGAGCGCGCCCGAAGTGAGCGTCCGGACGCCTTTGAGCGTTTCGTTGAAACCAGCCAGCGTGAACTTCGCGTGGTTGCCCACTCCGCCCGAGTTGAACACGATCACTGAGCCGTCGTTGATCTGGTCGCTGGCACCGAGTTGGAGCACGTCATTCCCTACGGCATCGCCGATGAGCACGTCGCCCGGGATGGCGTCGACGCCCGAGGTCTTTTGCAGGATCAAGGTTCCGCCGTTGATGAACGTGCCTCCGTCAAAGGTATTCGCCGCGATCCCCGAGAGCGTCACCGTGCCGGGCCCGTTCTTGGTGAGGCTCACACCACTGCCCGCGAGCGCCGCACTGATCGTTCCTGTTTGAACGGTGAAGGTCGAAAACGCGGCGAGCGTGCCGGTGGTGCCGGTGATGCTCCCGCTATTCAATGTGACCGACGCGACGGCGTCAGTGAAAGCTCCGAGGGCCAGTGTGCCGCCGTTAAGGACGACCGAGCTCGTGTCGGCGAGCACGTCGCTCGCCGCGAGCGTGAAGGTCCCGCTGTTAATCTGAATGGACGCCGAACCGGCATCGAGGCTGATCGGATTTGCGCCCGCCGTCAGTGTGCCGTTCAACACGATGTCGCCACCGCCCGGCGCTCGTAACGTGAGCGGATCGAGGAAAGTGGCGGCATTCGACGTGATCGTGCCGAAGCTCGTGTCGCCTCCGAGAATGATCGCGCTGAAGCCATCCGAAAAAGTCGCGATCTCGCTCGCCGACAATCGGATGGTGCCCGCCGCGCCCGCGATGCCGATGGCGGCGCTCCCGCTCAATGACCGAATGGTGAGCGTGCCGCCGGTCGAAGCGATGCTGCCGTTGAGAAGATTAATGGCGTCGTTGGCCACGGCGAATTCCTGAAGCGCCAAAAGGATGTCCCCAGTGAATGGGACGGCCCCGTCAAATCCCAGGCGATTCGCGCCTGCTCCCGAGATGTTCGACATTTGGAACGCCGGTGAAACGTTGCCCGCGATCGCGACAACATGGATGGCGCCGACCGAGCTGGCGATCGTGCTGCCGGCGTCCATCAGCAAGCCGATGTTTTGGTTGCCCGACCCCGAAGCGCTCCCAGTGCCAGTGATGTTGATGATCGCGCCGTTCGATTTTACGACACCATTGAGCGCGACGCGGACGCCGGATTCATTGATGCCCGTTCCGGCGGCACTGCCGGTGATGTTGATCGCGCCGTTGTTAAGGCTGGCGACCGTGCCGCCCGCGACGTCCACGCCGATGTGCAGATTGCCCGAACCGGAGCCCGCGGTGCCGACGATGCTGATGTTCCCGTCGGTGGTCGAGACCGAGCCACCCGCGATCCAGACCCCGTTGCTGGAGTCCGTCGCAGCGTTGTCGAAACCATGCCCGTTCAGGACGATCGCACCCGTGCCGGCATCCAGGGAGCCGCGGATTTCGATGCCGCTTTTCTGGATGGCATTGCCAAAAGCGGGCGCGAGCGCCGGGTTCGCGCCGCCGCCGAGCGTGATGTCGCCACCGTTGCTCGTCAGCACCGCCGTCGGGTCGATGAAGATGAAGCCGGACTGGTTCGGCGCGGATTCGGCATCCGCGGCGAGGAAGATATTGCTCGCACCCGAACTCACCGTCACCCGAGAGCCATTGTTGAACATGATGTTCTCTTCGGCGTTGAATTTGATGTCGGCATTCCCGGCGCCGATTTGCGTGAAAGTGCCGTTAAGAGCGATCGAGCCGCCCCCGCGGGCGGAGAAATTCAAATCACCACCGAAGACGACCACGCCGGAGGTTTGCAATTGCAGATCCCCGGCGAGAGCCGTGACGCTAAATGCGCCGCCGCCAACACTCGCTCCTCCGATGAGGATGCCGTTTGCGTCCACGATCGTGACGTCATTCGTACCGCTGTTGTTGAGCGTGACCGGGCCAGAGAAATCATTCGCCGAATGGGTAAGCGTGATCGCGTTCGGCCCGCCACTGAAAGATGCCCCTCCGTTCACAAAAACGGGGCCGGTCTGCGTGATGCCACTGGCGGTCGCGGTGAGATCGAGGCCGAGGGTTCCGACGGAAAGGGATGGCAGCGTCGCGAGGACTTCGGTCTGCACCGTCAAGCCGGCGAGCAAAGGCAGCCCGGCGGCGATGGTGACGGTGTCAAATCCGCCATTTCCCAGAATGTTCACACGGCCCGAAATGCCCGAGGAAGCCACATCGACCGTCGTTGAGTTGACCTGCGTCGCTCCGGCGCCGGCGGTGATGCCGGACGGGTCGACGAATCGGAAATTTGCGCCGTTCAGCGAAAAAGTGATGTCGTCGTTGCCGTTGTTCCCGTCGACGACATTGAGGTTTCCGGCTACGACCGAGACCACGGCGGCGGGAGAGATGCGCGCTTCGAGAGGTTCGATCGCGGCCGGGAGGGGCGAGCGGCGCTTGAGGGGTTTCATAGGCGGCTAGGAGTTTGTAGAGCAAAACGAACCTCCGAACCGTGCGCGAAGACACGGATTTGAGCGGGTGGATTCTCCCGGATTTCGAGGGGTCTGCTCATAGGGGATTGTCCTTTGGGGACTATTGGCTCCTACGCCCCACGTTTCCGAAGTAAAGGCGCATTTTTAGCCGCCCTCCACGGCCATCACCCGCTTCGCCAGTTTATCCCACCAGCAATCGCGCACGATCGATCCCGTGCAGCTCGAAAACGCGGATGATCGTTTCCTCGATCAGGTTATTCGGACAGCTCGCGCCGGCGGTGATACCGATGGTGAGAGGCCGGTCGGGGAGCCAGTCCGCGGTTTCGATCTCGCGCTTTTGGTGAAGGTCGTAGTGGACGATGCGGGCGCGCGATTCGAGCCGGCTGGCGTTGCGAATGAAGAAGGTCGGCAATTTACCATCGCCCATCTCGGCCAGATGCGAGGTGTTCGAGCTGTTGTAGCCGCCGATGACGAGGAGCAAATCCATCGGCGCGGCGAGCATGTCGCGCAACGCGTCCTGCCGCTCCTGGGTGGCGCCGCAGATCGTGTCGAAAAACCGGAAACTGTCCCGCGCGCGCTCGGCGCCATCGCGATCCTTGATCGCGGCCTCGACACGCCGCTGCACTTCCTCGGTCTCGCCCCGCATCATCGTGGTCTGGTTCGCGACGCCCACCCGGCGGAGGTGCAGGTCTGGGTCAAACCCTTCGCTGTAGGCACCCGCGAACTTTTCCAGAAATGCCTGCTTGTCCCCGCCGCGGCGGATGTAATCGCAGACGTAATCGGTGTCGCCGAGCGTGAGCACGACGAGGTAATGCCCCTTGCCGTCCTTCACCGCCCGCGAAGCCGTGGCCTTCGTCTCCTCGTGCGAGGCCTTGCCGTGGATGATCGAGGTGACATCGTCGTTCGCGTTTTGGCGGACGCGTTTCCAGACGCTCATCACGTCGCCGCACGTCGTATCGACGATCTGCGGGCCGCGCTCCTTGATGCGCGCGAGCGTGGCGACATCGGTACCGAATGCCGGGACGATTACCACATCCTCGGGCGTGAGATCGTCGACCTCGGCCTGCTTGTGCGGCTCGATGAGGTTCTTGATTCCCAGCGCCGCGATCTGCTCGTTGACCTCTGGATTATGAATGATCTCCCCGAGGATGAAGAGGCGGCGGTCGTTAAAAACTTTTGCCGCCGCATAAGCGAGGTCGATCGCGCGCTCGACGCCATAACAAAAGCCGAATTGCTTCGCGAGCCGCACCGTCACGCCATCAAGCGCGAGCGTGCCGCCGGTCGCACGGAGCTTTTCGACGATCTCACTCCGGTAGTGCGACTCGACCTGCGCCTGCACCGCAGCCATGACGTCCGGCGTGCGGAGGTTGACGCGTTTTGCGACAGGCGGCGTGGTCGGTTCGTTCGGCATGGCTGGCTTTCCGCCCGGGGGAGGCGGGGCTGGTTCAGTCGACGAACAGCGAGCCGGACGGCGCGCGGAAAACGGCGTCCGTCACCATGTAAGACGGAGCGGGATCGGGATCTTTGTAATCGCCCGGGCGCGAAAGATTGCGGCCGATGGTGGAATCTTCGGGCTGAGTCTGCGCGATGTTCACCGGCGTGCCATTCTGCACGAGCGCGTAGAATTTCGGCGCGACGTTCTTATGCAACCGCAGGCAGCCATGCGTGCGCGGGATCGGCCACACGGCGCCCTCGTGGAAGCCGTAGCCGGGGCTGAATTCCACCCACCATGCCATCGGGAAGCCGACGTAACGACCCGTCGCGGCGCCGGACGTGCTCGGGCGCACGCCGTTGCCATCGATGGAGAATCCGTACGAACCGGAACGCTTCTGCGGGATCTTCGAGTAAACACGGAAGTCGCCGCGCGGGGTCGGCTTATCGGGAAGACCGATCGCGGTGGCGGTGACGAGGAGCGCGCGGTCGCCTTCCATGACGTAGACGGCGCGATTCGCGAGCGAGACTTTGACGCGGACGTTGGCGGGATTCTGCGGACGGTGGGCGTCGGCATTATAGGCGCCGAGACGCGGAGACGTCGCGCAGCCGGAGAACATGGCGGCGGCGGACAGGAGCAGCAGGAGATGTTTCATGGGCCGCAATGCAAAGACGGGGCCGGGCCTTTGTCAAACGGCGTTCGTGCCCCGCATCAGCTTGTTGAATTTCGAGGATTCGTTCGCGTAGGCGGGATACGGCCGATCCGCGTCGGCCGGGCGATAGCGAAAGTGTTTATAAGGCCAAAGCCAGGACTCGGGCTGCGCGCGGACGATCGGCTCGAAAGCGTCCCAGCAACGCTGGGAAATCTCCGCGACGCCCGCGCCTTCGGGCCACTCGACCGGCGGATGGGCGATGACACGGCAGGTGCCGTCCCCGCGCACCTGCGTCTCGACCGGCACGAGGAGCGCGCCCACCCGCTGCGCCAGCGCCGCATGCAGCAGGGGCACGCACATTTTGAATCCAAAGCCCTCGATGACCGTCGCCGCCTGAGTTGGCGGCAAATTCAGATCGATGAGCATCCCGGTCGCTCCGCCGCGCTTTGCGATGCGGAGCAGGCGAAGGATCGAGTTTTCCTGCGCGATGATCTTCTGCCCGGAGATCTGCCGCAGGCGGCTGAAAATGGCGGTCAGCCGCGGGTTCTTGAAATTCTCCGCGACGACGGTGTTCCCGAACCCGAGAAAACCGCACGCGAGGCTCGCCCACTCCCAATTCCCCTGATGCACGCACATGAAGACCGCCCCTCGGCCCTCGCGCTGCAGCCGCTCGCGGAGCGTGTCAAATCCCTCCACCTCGATGAAATCCCGAAAGGTGTCGGGTGTGAGGCGGCTCGCCCAAAAGAGATCGAGCATCGTGCGCGCGAAGTTCCGGAACGACGCCCGGGCGATCTCCGCGCGCTCCTGGATCGTCCGTTCCCCGAATGCGCACGCGAGATTCTCCAGCGCGACACCGCGACCGCGCGCGTCGAACGTGTAGGCGAGGGCGCCGAGCGCATTCCCCAGTCTCACCGCCGAGCGGCGCGAGAGCCGTGGCAGCCCCCACGCAAGGGCGCGGCAGCCCAGCTCTTCGAGCCAGTAGCGAAAGTTTTTCCAGCGCGTCATCTGCCGACGAAATGCGCGGCGGGCGCGGCGTTGGCAAGCACACTTGTCGCCGCCCCCCCGGACATGTTTGCATTCTCCGCCATGGAAATACCGCATCTCCTCGACGTCGTCCGCTCCATCCTGGCCCAGCCGACGGCGCCCTTCCACGAGGACGCGGTGCGGGCGGAGATCACGCTCCAACTCGCGCAGTGCCCGCACGTCACCGCGGAGTTCGACGACTTTGGGAACATCGTGGCCCGTTATTCCCGCGGCTCCGCTCCCGCGCGGTACGCCTTCGCGGCGCACATGGATCATCCCGCGTACGTCGGCGGCGAATTCCTCGGCGGGGTCCCGCGCGAGTATCTGGAGACGAAGGCCCCGACGCGCGATTTCGGAGCGTTTTCGATGTGGGATCTGCCGGCGTCCCGATTCGAGCATGACCGGATCTACTCCCGCGCTTGCGACGATCTCATCGGCTGCGCGGCGATCGTGGCCATGTTTCAGGAACTCGAACGCACCGCCGCGGAAACCACGTGCTACGGCCTTTTCACCCGCGCCGAGGAAGTCGGCTTCGTGGGCGCGATCCAGCTCGCACGATCCGGCCGGCTGTCTCGCGAGCTCACGATCGTCTCGCTCGAAACGAGCAGTGAACTCGGCGGGCCAGCGCGCATGGGAGTGGGCGTGATCGTGCGCGTGGGCGACAGGACCTCGATCTTCGACTCCGCCGCGACGGCCACGCTCACGCAACTCGCCGCGGCTGGCGAGATCCCGCACCAACGCTGCCTCATGAGCGGCGGCACGTGCGAGGCGACCGCGTACCAACTCTACGGCTACCGAAGCGCCGGGCTTTGCGTCGCGCTCGGCAATTACCACAACTGCGGCCCGGACACGACCATCGCAGCCGAGTTCGTCTCGATCGCCGATGTGGCCGCGCTGACCCGGCTCTGCATCGCGGCGGCGCGCGCGGGTGAAATGCCCGACGCGGACACGACCCTCCGCACGAAGCTGGAAGCCGGAATGGAGCGTTATCGCGCCCACTTTTAGGCGACCCAACGACTGCGGGGCTTGCGGCGCGGGCGTCTGCTAACGCAAAGTCGGACGCCATGATTCCACGTCCACCCACCGTCGTCATCGAAGCCGTCTCGCCGCTCGTCGATGGCGGGCGCTACCCGATCAAACGCTGCGTGGGCGAAGATACGGTCGTGGAGGCTGATGTTTACAAGGATGGACATGATGTGATCTCCGCGGTCCTGAAATGGCGCAAGGCCGGCGCGACGAAATGGCATGAGACGCCCATGACGCCGGTCCCGAACTCGATGGATCGCTGGCGCGGGACGTTTTCGGTTTTTGAGAACGCGATCCACGAGTTCACGATCGAGGCGTGGGGCGATTTCTTTCGGAGCTGGCAGCACGAGTTCGCGACGAAATTTACCGTGGGGCAGACCGACCTCCAAAGCGAGACGCTGGAAGGCGCGCAGTTCGTCGAGCGCGCGGCCGCACTCGCGGCGGATGCAGGGCGAAAGGGCGACGTCGTGCGCTTGCTCGAGTGGGCGCAGAAGATCCGCGCGAGCGCGCCGGGTGAAGTTCACGCGCTGCTTCACGAACACGAACTCGAGGCGTTAATGACGGCCTGGGCGGATCGTCGCGAGGCCTCCGAATACCTGCTGAACGCGGCGATGACGCTCCCGTTCGTCGATGTGGCAGAACCGAAGCCGGCCAAGGGGAAATCCAGTAAAACGAAAAAGCCGTCGGAACCGGTATTCGCGCCGCAGTATCCGCGGATGATCGTGGACCGCCCCGGCGCCGGGTTCGCGAGTTGGTACGAGTTTTTCCCGCGCTCGGCGGAAGGCCGCGGCGACAAGGGCTCGACCTTCCGCGACTGTCTGCCTCGTGTGGAGGACGCGAAGACAATGGGCTTCGACGTGATCTACTTTCCACCGATCCACCCGATCGGCATCACGGCACGCAAGGGCCGAAACAACACCGTCACATGTGAGCCGGGCGAGCCCGGGGTGCCCTACGCCATCGGCAACCGGCACCAAAAAAGCCCGAACGGCGGCGGCCACAAAGACGTGGCGCCCGAACTCGGCACGCTCGAGGACTTCGATTGGCTCGTGGGAGAAATCCGAGCACGCGGCATGGAGCTGGCCATCGATTTTGCGATCAACTGTTCGCCCGATCATCCCTACGTCCACGAGCACCCGGAGTGGTTTTATGCGCGGCCCGACGGTACGATCAAATACGCCGAGAACCCGCCGAAGAAATATCAGGACGTTTATCCGATGAACTTCCACAACCCCAACTGGCGGGCGATGTGGAGCGAACTGGCGAGCGTGATCGAGTTCTGGTGCGAACACGGCGTTCGCATTTTTCGAGTCGATAATCCGCACACGAAACCCGTGACGTTTTGGGAATACATGATCGGGCGGGTGCAGCGACGCTGGCCCGACGCGATCTTTTTAAGCGAGGCCTTCACGAAACCAAAAATGATGCGCGCGCTCGCAAAGGCGGGCTTTACACACAGCTACACCTATTTCTCGTGGCGCAACACGAAGCAGGGCCTCACGGAATACTTCAACGAACTGACCCAGGGCGAATGCACCGAGACGATGCGCCCAAACCTGTGGCCAAACACACCGGACATCCTCCCCAGCTACCTCCAGTTCGGTGGCCGCCCGGGATTCATGGCGCGCGCCGTCCTCGCGGCCACG